>PKER01000344.1 GCA_002919115.1 bacterium | reverse complement strand
TGGGCGGCGGCGGTGGCGGCGGTGGCCGCGGCGGCAACGGCCGCAGCGGCCGCGAGCGCGAGCGTCTCGAGAGCGGTGGCGGCGGTGGCGGCAGCCGGCGTCGTCGGCGTCGTCGGTAACACCAGCGTGGAGCTTCCCGAGAACGTCGAGCTGACGGAGCTCGATAACGGCGTCCGGGTGATCACCGAGGCGGTGCCCTCGGTGCGCTCGGTCGCCCTCGGGATCTGGGTCCGCACGGGCTCGCGCGACGAGTCCCCGGGGCAGGAGGGCGTCTCGCACTTCCTCGAGCACCTGTTGTTCAAGGGGACGAAGCGCTACTCGGCGATCGAGATCTCCGAGCTCTTCGACGGGATGGGCGCGTCGGCGAACGCGGCCACCAGCAAGGAGTCGACGCACGTCCACGCCCGCTTCCTCGACGAGCACACCGACCGCGCCTTCGACCTGATGGCGGAGATGGTGCTCGGGCCGACCTTCCCGGAGGTCGACTCCGAGCGCCAGGTCGTGCTCGAGGAGATCGCGATGTACGAGGACGAGCCGTCCGACCGCGTCCACGACTTCCTCGCGGAGGCGATCTGGGGCGACCACCCGCTCGGGCGCCGCGTGATCGGCTCCGCCGACGTGATCGCCTCGATCCCGGTTCCTGAGATCCAGGCGTACCACCGCGAGCGCTACGCGGCGCGCAACCTCGTGGTCGCCGTCGCGGGGCACGTGGACCACGACCACATCTGCGAGCTCGCGGGGCGGCTCATGGATCCCGAGCGGGGCGGCGAGCCCGGCGTGCGGGACGCGGAGCCAGAGCTCAGGCCGCGGCTGCGCTTCCACCGCAAGGACACCGAGCAGTACCACATCTGCTTCGGCGCTCCGGGCATCGCCCGCGGCGACGACCGGCGCTTCGCGCTCTCGGTGCTCGACTCGGCGTTCGGCGGCTCGGTCTCGTCGCGGCTCTTCCGGGAGGTGCGCGAGAAGCGCGGCCTCGCCTACTCGGTCGGCTCGTACGCCGAGCAGTATCTGGACGGCGGCACGGTCGCCATGTACGTGGGCACCCGTGAGGACAACGTCACGGAGGCGTGCGAGATCATCGGCCGCGAGCTCGCGTCGCTGCGCGACGGCGGGATCGAGGGCCCCGAGCTCGAGCGCGCCAAGGAGCACGTCAAGGGCCGCACGGTGCTGAGCCTCGAGTCGACGGCCGCGCGGATGTCGCGGATCGCGCGCTCGGTGCTCTTCGGCCTGCCGGTGCTGTCGGTCGACGAGATGCTCGCGCGCATCGAGGCGGTCACCGCGGAGGACGTGGTCGAGCTCGCCCGCGAGCTGTACGACCCGGCCCGCTTCTCGGCGGCCTGCATCGGCCGCGACGAGGAGCGCTTCCGCGCCGCGACCGGAGCGGTGTCCGAGGCCCTGGTAGCAAGCTGATTCGAGAAGGGGAGGTGGGTGCGTGATTCGCGTGGTCGTCTCCGGCGCCGCCGGCAGGATGGGCGCCACAACCTGCGAGGCGGTCGAGGGCGCCGACGACATGGAGCTCGTCGGCCGCGCCGACCCGGCGCTGGGCGCCGAGCTCGCCGAGTTTCTGGGCGACGCCGACGTCGTCGTCGATTTCTCGACGCCGGCCGCTGCGCCCGGCAACGTGCGCGCCTGCCTGGAGGCCGGCGTGCACGCGGTGGTGGGCACGACGGGCTTCGACCTCGAGCCGCTGCGCGAGGCGGCGCAGGGCTCCCAGGCGAACGTGCTCGTCGCGCCCAACTTCGCGATCGGCGCGGTGCTGATGATGCGGTTCGCCGCCGAGGCGGCCAAGCACATGCCGGAGGTCGAGATCGTCGAGCTCCATCACGACCGCAAGCTCGACGCCCCCTCGGGCACGGCGAAGCGCACCGCCGAGCTGATCCGCGCCGCGGGCGGCAACGTGCACGAGCCGATCCACTCGGTGCGGCTGCCCGGGCTGGTCGCCCACCAGGAGGTGATCCTGGGCGGGGAGGGGCAGACGCTCACGATCCGCCACGACTCGATCGACCGGCGCTCGTTCATGCCGGGCGTGCTGCTCGCGGTGCGCCGGGTGGGCGCTCTCTCCGAGCGGTTCGTGGTCGGCCTGGAGAACGTTCTCTGAGCGGCGGCGGACGATGGGGGATAATCGACCGGTGCGCGAGATCTCAGGTGTGATCACGGCGATGGTGACGCCCTTCGGGGCGGACGGCGCCGTCGACCTGCCGGCGGCGCGGGCGCTGGCGCGCTACCTCGTCCGGCACGGCTCCCACGGCCTCGTCGTGGCGGGCACCACCGGCGAGTCGCCCACGCTCACCGACGACGAGAAGGTCGCGCTCTTGGAGGCGGTGCTCGAGGAGGTCGGCGACGAGGCGACCGTGATCTTCGGCAGCGGGTCCAACGACACCGCCCACACCGTCGAGCTCACCGAGCGCGGGCGCGAGGCCGGCGCCCACGGGGTGCTCGTGGTCACGCCGTACTACAACAAGCCGAACGAGCGCGGCCTGCGCGCCCACTTCGCCGCCGCCGCCGAGGCCGCGGGCCCCCTGCCCGTCGTCCTCTACAACATCCCCTCGCGCGCGGTGGTGAACGTCCCGCCGGCCCTGCTCGCCGAGCTGGCCGCGGAGATCCCGAACGTCGTCGCGGTCAAGCAGGCGAACAACGAGGACGTGCAGCCGATCGAGGGGCTCACGCTCCTGGCCGGGAACGACGACGTCTTCCTGCGCTGCCTCGAGGCCGGCGGCGAGGGCGGGATCCTGGTGGCCTCCCACGTGGTCGGCGACGAGATGCGCGCCGTCTACGAGGCGGCGATGGCCGGCGACTGGGAGCGGGCCCGCGAGCTCGACGCCGCCCTGCGCGACGTCTACGCGGCGCTCAGCGTGACGACGAACCCGATCCCGGTGAAGGCGGCGCTCGAGCTCACCGGAGTGTTGTCCGACGGCCGCTTGCGCCTGCCGATGGTGCCCGCGACCGAGGAGGAGCGGGCGCGCATCCGCGAGGCGCTGGCTGCACACGGAGCTTTGGCGACGGGGAAGGCGTGAGCACGCGGATCACCATCCTCCCGCTCGGGGGGCTCGGCGAGATCGGCAAGAACATGACGGCCTTCGAGCTCGAGGGCCGGATCGTGCTGGTCGACACCGGCCTCATGTTCCCGACGTCGGAGATGCTCGGCATCGACCTCGTGCTGCCGGACTTCACGTCGCTGCGCGACCGCGCCGACGACATCGAGGCGATCGTGCTCACCCACGGGCACGAGGACCACGTGGGGGCGCTGCCGTTCGTCCTGCGCGAGCTGGACGTGCGCCCGCCGATCTACGGCGGCGCGCTCACGATCGGGCTGGTGCGGTCCAAGCTCGAGGAGCGCCGCATCCGCGACGCCGACCTGAACGTGGTCGACCCGGGCGAGCGCTTCCGCGCCGGGCCGTTCGAGATCGAGACGATCCACATGTCGCACTCGATCCCCGACGCCCGCGCCGTCGCCCTGCACACGCCGCTGGGCGCGATCCTCGTCACCGGCGACTACCGCTTCGACCAGACCCCGATCGACGGCCGGCCGGCGGACATCGCACGCCTCGCCGAGCTGGGGTCGGAGGGCGTGCTGTGCCTGTGCGGGGACTCCACGAACGCGGACCGCCCCGGCGTCGTGCCGTCGGAGGCGACGGTCGGCCCGGCGCTCGCCGCCGAGTTCGCGCGCTGCGAGGGGCGCATCATCGTCACCTGCTTCGCCTCGAACGTCCACCGCGTCCAGCAGGTGATCGACGCGGCGGTCGGGCTCGACCGCAAGATCGCGCTCGTCGGGCGCTCGATGCGCAAGAACTTCAACATCGCGACCAACCTCGGGATCGCGCACGCGCCCGAGGGGATGATCATCCACCCGAAGGAGATCGAGGACTACCCCGACCACAAGGTGATCGCGATCTCCACCGGCAGCCAGGGCGAGCCGCTCTCGGCGCTGCGGCGGATGGCGTTCAACGACCACCGCGACATCGAGCTGCACTCGGGCGACACGGTGATCTTCTCGGCGACCGCGATCCCGGGCAACGAGCGCGCGGTCAACGAGACCATCGACCGCATCTACGAGATCGGCGCGCGCGTGATCACGCCGGCCGACGCGCCAATCCACGTGTCCGGCCACGGCTCGCGCGAGGAGCTCAAGCTGATGCTCAACCTGACGCGGCCGCGCTACGTGATGCCCTTCCACGGCGACCACAAGCGCATCCGGCTGCACGGCGAGCTCGCCGAGGCGGTCGGCGTCCCGCCGGAGAACATCTTCCGCGGCCGCAACGGCCTGCCGCTCGTCATCGACGAGAACGGCGCCCGCTGGGGCGAGGACACGAACGCGGGGATGATCTTCGTGGACGGCGTCGACATCGGCGACCCCAACGACGTCGCCTTGCGCGACCGCCGCACGCTGTCCGCCGACGGCGTCCTGATCGTGGTCGCCACGATCTCCTCCGAGGACGGCGAGTCCGTCGCGCCGCCCGAGGTGCTCTTCCGCGGGGTGCCGTTCATCGAGGGCGAGGCGGCCGCGTCGCTGGTCGAGGAGGTCCGTGAGCTGGTGACCGACGTCGTGGCCGACGCTGCCGAGGACGGGGTGCGCGAGAACGCCCTGATCCAGCAGGACATCCACGACGCCGTCGCCGAGCTCATCTACGAGCGCCTGCGCCGGCGGCCGATGGTGCTGCCGGTCGTCGTCGAGGTTTAGGGGGGCCCGCCCCGCGCGCGGCCCTCACGAGCCCCCGGCGGGGGACTCGCCCTCCCGCGCGCCCTCGCCCCCCTTCTCCTCGTGGGGCGGGTTGGCCAGCCTGCGCCGCGTCTCGCTGAGCTCCTCCAGGCGCTCCTCGACGGCGCGGTACACGGTGCCCTCCGGGTAGGACCCGTCGGGGCCGGGCTCGCCGGCCGGGCGCCCGGTGAGCAGCTCGACGGCCTCGTCGACGTGCTCGACCGCCCAGATCGCGAACTGCCCATCGCGGACGGCCTCGACCACCTCGTCGCGCAGCATGAGGTTGCGCGCGTTGGCCTTGGGGATCACGACGCCCTGCTCGCCGGTGAGCCCCGCCCGCTTGCAGACGGTGAAGTGGCCCTCGATCTTCTCGTTCACGCCGCCGATCGCCTGCACGCGCCCGTGCTGGTTCACCGACCCGGTGATCGCGATCCCCTGGCGCACGGGCACGTTCCCGAGGCTGGACAGCAGCGCGATCAGCTCCGCGCAGGACGCGGAGTCGCCCTCGATGCCGCCGTAGCTCTGCTCGAAGACGAGCCGCGCGTGCAGCGCGAGCGGCCGCTTCTGCCCGAAGCGGGCGGCGAGGTAGCCGGAGAGGATCAGAAAGCCCTTGTCGTGGATCGGCCCGCTGAGCTCGACCTCGCGGTCGATCGCGATCATCTCGCCCTCGCCGAGGGCGGTCGTGGCGGTGATTCGCGAGGGGTGGCCGAACTCGTAGTCGCCGAGCTGGGTGACCGAGAGGCCGTTGACCTGGCCCACGCGCTCGCCGGCGACGTCGATCATCAGGGTGCCGTTCTCGATCAGCTCGTGGGTGCGCTCCTCGATCAGGTTCGAGCGGTGGATCCGCTCGTCGACGGCGCGGTCGACGTCGTCGGCGGTGACGACGTCGCGGTCGTCCTGTTCGGCCCAGTGGCTCGCCTCGCAGATCACGTCGCTGATCTCGCCGAGGCGGGCGGAGAGCTTGCGCTGGTCGCCGGCGAGCCGGGCGCCGTGCTCGATGAGCCGGGCGACGGCGTCGTTGCGGAAGGGGAGCAGGCCGTGCTCCTGGACGCGGTTCGCGACGAAGGCGGCGTAGTTGCGGTGCTCGCTCTCCTCCCAGGGAAGCTCGACGTCGAAGTCGGCGCGGACCTTGAAGAGCTTGGCCACGTCCTCGTCGAGCTGGACGAGCTGCTGGAAGACGTAGGCGGGGCCGATCAGGACCACCTTGACGTCGAGCTCGATGGGCTGCGGCGCGAGCGTCGCGACCGGGAGGGCGCTGAACTCCGACGCGAGCGGCTCGACGGCCAGGCGGCGCGTGCGGAGCACCTCCTTGAGCTTCTCCCAGACGAGCGGCTGGCGCAGCACGTCGAGGGCGTTGAGCATCAGATAGCCGCCGTTGGCGCGGTGCAGGGCGCCGGGGCGGATGTGGCGGTGGTCGGTGCTCATCGCGCCGAACACCGGCGCGTAGTCGATCCGCCCGAAGACGTTGTAGTAGGTGGGGTTGGTCTCGAAGACGACCGGCGCCCCGCCGTCTCCGGCGTGGCTCACGAGCACGTTCGCCTCGTAGCGGGCGAGGAACGCCTGGCGCGCCTCGTGCGCGGCCGCGGCGATCGGGGCGGGCACCGGCGGCTGCGCGTCGGCGTCCCCGCGCAGGTGCTCGAGGTGGCCGACGATGTCCTCGCGGACGCGGTCCAGCCAGGCGCCCGCGCCCCGGACGCGCTCGAACTCGGCGCGCAGCTCGTCGAGCAGGTGCCCGATCGCGAACAGGGCGACCTCGCGGTCGAGCTCGGCGATCCGCTTCGTGCCCTCGCGCTCGATCTCGCGCACGCGCTTGAGCGCGGGCGGGATCTCCTCGTCGAGCTGCTGGATCGCGGCCTCGATCCGCCGGCGGGCCTCCGGCGGGAGCGCGGCCATCTGGTCGCGGCGGATCGGCCTGCCGCCGACCACCGGGAACGTGACGAGGCCCGCGGGGGTGACCTCCAGCGCGAGCCCGAGGGACTCCGCGCGCTTGCGCAGGCCTCCGATCACCTCCTCGCGGCGGCGCTCGATCTCGGCGACGAGCTCGCGGCGGCGGTCGTCGTACTGGTCGCTCTCGAAGGCGGCGGGAATCCGCCGGCGCGCCTCCTCGACCACCTCGCGGAGGCGGTCGGCGAACCGCCTGCCCTCGCCGGCCGGGAAGCGCAGGACGATCGGCTCGCGGGGCTCGTCGAAGTTGAAGAGGTAGACCCAGTCGTCGGCCGCGGGCTGGGACGAGGCCCGCGCGCGCAGGTAGTTCTCGACGGTCGTGCGCCGCCCCGTGCTGGCCGGCCCGGTGACGAACACGTTGTAGCCCGGCGCGCGCATGTCGAGCCCGAAGTCGAGCGCCCGCAGCGCGCGCGGCTGGCCGATCGTCCGGGCGAGCGGCTCGAGCTCGGCGGTGGTCCCGAAGCCCAGGCTCTCCGGGTCGCAGCGGCGGCGCAGCTCTTCTGGGGTAAGTGGCTCGACGGGACTCACCGCGCCGAGCGTACCCGCTCGCGGTTCCCGGCAAAGTGAAGGCCCGCCGGGTCAGGGAGGGGGAACCCGGCGGGCCTGCTTGGCTCTGTAAGGCCAAGGCGCCCGCCGAAGCGTCATCGGGGGGAGACTCCGACGGGCGGCTTGTGTCTCGTCCGGTTGAGGACGATATATGCCTAATGTAAACGAACCCTAAAGGTTCGCTGAGACTTCCCTAGTAGAGCCTTCGCGCTCGCCGTCCAGGGCCGGGAGGGTCACGACGAAGCGCGCGCCGCCCGCCGCGGAGCGCCCCGCCGTCACGCCGCCGCCGTGCGACTGGGCGACAGCGCGCACGATCGCCAGCCCGAGCCCCGTGCCCCCGTCGCCCGCGATGTCGGAGGGGCCCGCGCCACGGACGAAGCGCGAGAAGACCTGCTCCTCCATGCCCTCGGGCAGGCCGGGGCCGTCGTCGGCCACCTCCAGCACGGCGGTGCCGTTGCTGCGGGCCAGCCCGAGCTCGATCCGCGTCCCGGCGGGCGTGTGCTTGAGGCCGTTGTCGAGGAGGTTCACGACCAGGCGGTGCAGCTCGTCGGCGTTGCCCATCACCCGGGCCGAGTCGAGGCTGCGGAGCACGAGCTCGTGGTCGTGGGCGACCGGCTTGACCTCGGCGTAGGCGGCCTCGACCACCTCGGCGAGCTCGAGTTCGGCGCGCTGCGTCGTGCGCCCGGCGTCGGCGCGCGCCAGCAGGAGCAGGTCGCCGACGAGCCGGCGCATGCGCTTTGAGGAGCGCAGGGCGGAGGCGACCATCTCGCCCTCCTCGCCGCCGCCGCCCCGGCGACGCGCGAGCGCCTCCTCGAGCAGCTCGAGGTTGGCGAGGATGCTGGTCAGGGGCGTGCGCAGCTCGTGGGAGGCGTCCGCGACGAACTCGCGCTGCGCTTGGACCATCTGCTCGGTCTCGCTGCGGGCCTCGTCGAGCTCGCCCAGCATCTCGTCGAGCGTGCGCGCGAGCTCGGCGATCTCGTCGTCGGTCTCGGGGCGTGGCATGGACAGCGACGGGTCGCGCGTCGACGCGATCCTGCGGGCGGCCTTGGTGAGCGCGGAGATCGGGCGCATGGCGCGGCTCGCGACCGCGAGGCCGGCGAGGAACGCGAGCACCGTGCCGCCGAGCACGCCCGCGCCGAGGAACAGCCAGACGCGGTTGATCGTGCGCTCGACGACCGCCTTGTCGCGCCCGTACTGCAGGTACGCGCGCGCGACGACGCCCCGGACGGGCACCTCGCGCACCGCGATCTCGTAGCCGGAGCTACGCGGCTCGGGCGTGATGTCGCCCAGCTTGGCCGCGCCCTTGGTGGCGGCGATCACGGTGCCGTTGAAGACGATCCGGGCCTCGGAGGAGCTCGGGAGGGGCAGGTCGCCCACGTTCTGGACGGCCCGGCAGGAGAACGTCGCCGCGTCGCAGTCCACGGCGAGGCGGGTCGCCAGGTCCGACGCGTTGGCGGCCACCTCGCTGCGGAAGTCGCTCTCCAGGCGCTCCTCCGCGAGCCTGCCGACGACGGCGGCGAACACGATCAGGATCACGAACGTGAGCAGGGAGGAGACCGCCGTCAGCCGCCAGCGGACCGGCCAGCGGGCGGGCGGGGGCAGCGAGGGCAGCGCGACTCCCCGCAGCCAGGCCACGGGCTCAGTCCTCCTTGTCCTTGGCGGCGCGCAGGACGTAGCCGGCGCCGCGCTTGGTGTGCAAAAGGCGCGGCTCGCCGCCCTCCTCGAGCTTGCGCCGCAGGTTGGAGACGAAGACGTCGATCGTGTTCGTCATCGCGAGGGGGTCGTATCCCCAGACCTCCTCCAGCAGGCGCTCGCGCGAGACCACGATCCGCTCGTTGCGCATCAGGTACTCGAGCAGCTCGAACTCGCGGTTGGTGAGCTCGATCTCGCGGTCGCCGCGGAAGACCTCGCGGGTGTCGGGGTTGAGGCGCAGGTCACCGACCACGAGCGCGGCGCTGCCGCGCGGCGGCCGGCGGCGCAGCAGGGCGCGCAGGCGCGCGAGCAGCTCCTGGCGCTCGAACGGCTTGACGATGTAGTCGTCGGCGCCCGTGTCGAGGCCCTCGACGCGGTCGGAGAGCTCGGAGCGGGCGGTGAGGATCAGGACGGGCACGTCGCTTTCGGCGCGCAGGCGGCGCAGGACCTCGACGCCGTCGAGCTTCGGCAGCCCGAGGTCGAGGATGACGAGATCCGGGACGAACTCGGCGGCGGCGGCGAGGGCCTCTTCGCCATCGGCGGCGATGCGGACCTCGTGCCCCTCCTGGCGCAGGGTGCGCCGCAGAACGTCCGCGATCTCAGCGTCGTCCTCGACGACGAGGACGCGCCCGGTGGCAGATTGCGCGGAGAGCATCTTCCGCCGAAAAGGGTAGGGGGCGGCCGCGTCGAAGGGATGGGCCGTAAATGTCGCGTGCACGCAAGACAAGCGCTCGCAAGAGCGCGCCGCGCAAGCGCGCCCCGGCCCGCAAGCAGCGCGGCGGGGGCGGGATCCGCGCTGCCCTCGACGGCCTCGAGCAGCGCCACTACGACCTGATCGGCCTGGCCCTCGTCGCCGCCGGCGTCTACTGCGCGTTCGTGCTCTACCTCGACTGGGAGGGCGGCCCCGTCGGCGAGGGGATGGTGACCGTCCTCGAGTACGCCGTGGGCAAGCTGGCCTTCCTCGCCCCGGTCGCGATCTTCGCCGGGGGCGTGGCCCTGATCGCGCGGCCGATGCTCGACGCGCCGCGCTCCGTCGGCGCGGGCGTGGCCCTCATCCTGCTCGCCATCGCCCTCGCGCTCGCGGCGGAGACGCTCGGCCTCGGGCCCGACCGCCCGGCGCGCCACGGCTTCTTCGAGCCGCGCTTCTACCGCACCCACGGCGGCCTTCTGGGCGAGACGATGTACTGGGCCTCGACGCAGCTCTTCCAGCGGCTCGGCGCGCAGATCCTCGCCGTGCTGCTCCTGATCTGGGGCGCGCTGCTCGCCAGCGGCACGACGATCGCGAGCCTCTTCCACGGCGCGGGCGGCGCGGCGCGGCGCGCCCGCGAGACCACGCGCGAGATGGCGCGCACGGTGCGCGAGACGGCGCCGGTGGAGTGGGGCGACGCCCCCGGCGACGAGATCGCGATCACGCGCGTGAGCGAGACCTCCGAGTTCCAGACGCAGCCCCTCCGCGAGGCGGAGGAGCCGGTGGAGCCCGAGTGGGACGACGACCCGGCCGACGCGGAGGAGGACGCCGCGGCGGGGTCGGCCGCGACGACAACGTTCGCCTACGAGGTCGTGCACGGCGACGACGAGCCCGAGGAGGAGCCCCCGCCGCCGATCGACGACGGCGACGTCGAGCGCACGCCGATGGGCAAGCGCAAGGAGGGGATCACGACCTCCGACGAGCTCGACTACAAGCTGCCCTCGCCGAAGCTCCTGGAGCGCGGGAAGGGCGACGCGGGGCCCGATCCCCGCGACGCCGAGGCCACCGCGAAGGCCCTGCTCGAGGCGCTCGCGCACTTCGGCGTCGAGGCGCGGATGCTGGGCATGGTGAGCGGCCCGCACGTGAGCCGCTACGAGCTGCAGCTCGCGCCCGGCACGAAGGTCGGCAAGGTCGCGCAGCTCAAGGACGACCTCGCCTACGCGCTCGCCTCCACGGACATCCGCATCCTCGCGCCGATCCCCGGCAAGAAGGCGGTGGGCGTCGAGGTGCCGAACTCGCGCCGCCGGCTCGTGCGCCTCGGCGACATCTACGAGGGGCGGCCCAAGAACTCCTCGCCGCTCGTCTGCTGGCTCGGCAAGGACGTCTCCGGCCAGGCGGTGTGGACGGACATCGCGCTCATGCCGCACCTGCTCGTCGCCGGCACCACCGGCTCGGGCAAGTCGGGCTGCATCAACGCGATCCTCTCGTCGATCCTCCTGCACGCGTCGCCGAACGAGTGCCGCTTCGTGCTCGTCGACCCCAAGCGCGTCGAGCTCAACCACTACGAGAACCTCCCGCACCTGCTCACGCCGGTGGTCACCAACCCGCGGCTCGCCTCGAACGTGCTCGCGAACCTGATCGGCGAGATGGAGAGCCGCTACCAGGTGATGGGCGAGGCGCGGGCGCGCAACCTGGTCGAGCTCAACAAGGCGCGGCGCCGCGCGGGCGAGCGGCCGCTGCCGCACATCCTGTGCGTGATCGACGAGCTCGCCGACCTGATGATGGTCGCGCCCGCCGAGGTCGAGGACTCGATCATCCGCCTCGCTCAGAAGTCGCGCGCGGTGGGCATCCACCTGGTGCTCGCGACGCAGCGGCCGTCGACCGACGTCATCACCGGCACGATCAAGGTCAACATCCCCGCCCGGATCGCGTTCGCGGTCGCCTCGCAGGTGGACTCGCGCGTGATCCTCGATCAGGGCGGGGCGGAGACCCTGCTCGGCCAGGGCGACATGCTGTTCCGCCCGATCGGCACCTCGAAGCTGCAGCGCATCCAGGGCGCGTTCCTCACCGAGGACGAGATCGCGCGGCTCACCACCCACTGGGCGAAGCAGGGCGAGCCGGACTTCGACCAGCAACTGCTCGAGGAGCGCAAGGAGGAGGGCGGCGACGTCGACAAGGACGAGTTCTCGCCGGACCAGGACGACCTGCTCGAGGACGCGGCGCGGATCGTGGTGGAGAGCGGCACCGCGTCGGTCTCGATGATCCAGCGCCGCCTGCGCGTGGGCTACACGCGCGCCGGGCGGCTGATCGACATGCTGGAGCGCCGCGGGATCATCTCCGGCTACGAGGGCTCCAAGCCGCGCCAGGTGCTGGTGTCCGCGGCCGACCTGCCCCGGATCCTGGGCGGGGAGGCGGCCCCGAGCGAGGGGGAGGCCGCCGAGGTGCCGCAGCCCGAGACCGTCGAGTCGCGTTAGCGCGGGGGCGCGGACGGACGTGCGGCGCCGGAGTCGCCAAGATGGGGGCGTGAGCAGAGCCGGAAACCTCCCTGGCCTGGCGATCGGTGCCGAGCTTACCCGCGCGCGCGAGGAGCTGGGCCTCGACATCCGCGCCCTCGAGGAGCGGACGAAGATCCGCAGCCGTTACCTGCGCGCGCTGGAGGAGGAGGCCTGGGACCTGATCCCCAGCCCGGCGTACGCGAAGGGCTTCCTGCGCACCTACGCTGCCGAGCTCGGGCTCGACGCCGAGGAGCTCGTCGACGAGTTCCGCCGGCAGGTCGAGTCGCGCCTGCCCGACTCCGAGCGGGCCTACCCGATCGGCGACCGCGTCCTGGAGGCGCAGCGGCGCCCGGGCTCCGGGCCCCCGAACCGCTTCGCGCCGCTCGCGATCGTGGCGGTGATCGCGCTCGTCTCGGTCGCGGGGATCCTGTTCCGCGACCTGATCGCGGGGGGCGAGGAGGAGAAGCCCTCCGGCTCCGTCGAGGTCGTGGGCTCCGGCGGCGGCTCGGAGAAGAAGCGCAAGCCGCGCGGCGGGACGCGCCGCTTCGAGCTCGCGCTCGAGGCCCGCGAGGACGTCGAGCTCTGCCTCGTCAAGGGGCAGAAGCAGGCGCTGATCGTCGCGCAGACGGTGCGCTCGGGCAGCCGCGAGGGGCCGTTCACCGGCAAGGAGTTCCGGCTCGACGTGATGTCCGGCGGCACGCTGCTTTTGCAGGTGGACGGCGAGCGCGTCAAGGTGGCCTCGCGGGAGCCCGCGCGCTACATCGTCACCAGCCGCGGGGCGCGGCCTGCGGCCTATCCGTCGCGCCAACGGGCGGGGTGCCCGTGAGCGCCCCGGTCCGTGCCGGGATCGTCGTCACCGGCACCGAGGTCCTCACCGGCACGATCTCCGACCGCAACGGCCCCTGGCTGTCGGAGCAGCTGGGCGAGCTGGGCGTCGAGGTCGCGCACATCACGTGCGTGGGCGACCGCCCGCAGGACATGGAGGCCGTGCTGCGCTTCCTGGAGGACGAGGGCGTCGACCTGATCGTGACCTCCGGCGGGCTCGGGCCGACCGCGGACGACCTCACCGCGGAGATCGTCGCGCGCTTCGCGGGCCGCGAGCTCGTCCTCGACGAGCGGCTCGAGCGGCGGATCACCGAGATCGTCCAGGGCTTCTCCCACCACCTACGGCGCGACCCGGAGGCGATGCGCGCCGGGACCCGCAAGCAGGCGCTCGTCCCCCGCGGGGCGACGCCGCTCGACCCCGTCGGCACCGCGCCGGGGCTGGTCGTGCCGAAGGAGGGCGGGCCCACCGTGCTCGTCCTGCCCGGCCCGCCGCGCGAGCTGCAGGCGATGTGGCCGGCGGCGCTCGAGGCGCCGGCGCTGCGGGAGGTGCTCGACCGCGCCGAGCCGTACGAGTACCGCGTCCTGCGCCTGTTCGGCGTCCCCGAGTCGGAGATCGCGAAGACGCTGCGCGAGATCGAGGCCGAGGGCGTGGATCTGGGGCGGCTCGAGATCACGACCTGCCTGCGGCGCGGGGAGCTCGAGGTCGAGATCCGGCACCGGCCGGGCGCCGAGGCCGAGCGTGAGGCGCTCGTCGAGGGGATCGCCCGGCGCCACGGGCCGCGGCTGTTCTCCCGCGACGGGTCGACGGTCGACGAGCAGGTCGCCGAGATGCTCGCGGGCAAGACGATCGCGCTCGCGGAGTCGTGCACGGGCGGCGGGCTCGCGGCCCGGCTCACCGACCGGCCGGGCTCGTCGGCGTACGTGGCGGGCGGCGTGGTCGCGTACTCCAACGAGGCCAAGATCGACCTGCTGGGCGTCCCGGCCGAGCTCATCGAGGCGCGCGGGGCGGTCTCCCGCGAGGTCGCCGAGGCGATGGCGGACGGAGCGCTGGAGCGTTTCGGGGCGGACGTCGGCGTCGGGATCACCGGGATCGCGGGGCCCGGCGGGGGCACCGAGGAGAAGCCGGTCGGCTACGTGTGCATGTGCGTGAAGACGCGGGACGGCGCGAAGCTCGAGCGCGACCCGGTCATCCCCGGCAGCCGCGCCGACGTGCGCGAGCGCGCGACCTTGATCGCGATGCACATGCTGCGCCGGGTGCTGCGCGGCGAGGCCGGCAGCGACGGCCCCTGAAACGACGAAGGGCGCCCGGAGGCGCCCTGAAGCTCGTCGCTGATGAAGTGGTCCCTAGGCGACGCGAACGTGGATCGCGCGCGGGCCCTTCGGGCTCGACTCGGTCTCGTAGGTGACCTGGTCACCCTCCTTGATCGAGTTCGAGGGGTCGACACCGGTCTGGTGGACGAAGAGGTCGCGATCGCCCTCGTCGGGGGCGATGAACCCGTAGCCCTTCTCGGTGTTGAACCACTTCACTGTTCCGGTAGGCATAAGAGCCCTCCTGTACTGGTCTGCATACGCTGCCGTTTCGCCCGGCGACCCGGTCAAGGGGCGCCCGGCTTCCGGGCCGGGGCTCTTTGCCTCCGTCAGCGGCACGACTGACCGTAGCAGTTCGGGGGCTTCGAAAGGTCGATCTCGCGAGGGCGGCCCTCGCGAGATCGCGGTTTCGTCGGATCAAGGAGCACAACTGCGCGGTCGTGCGGGCCGCCGATGCGAGCTCGCAGTTTGCGTTGGATCAACCGACAAAACCGCGAGGTCGGCGCCGAACCGGGGCGCCGCGCGCCCGGCGCCGGCGCGCGCGCTGCACACACCCGCCACACGCCCGCCTCAAACCTGCAACGAAGCGCGCGCGTTTGGCGCATCCGCGGCGCCTAATCTCGCAGGGGTGGGCCGTGATGCCGAACGTGAGCCGCACGCGCGTCTCTTCGTCGCGCTCGACGTCGCGGCGGAGGTGCGCGACGAGCTCGCCGACTGGGCCGCCGCGGCGCTCGCCGACCCGGCGATCCGCCTCTTGCCGCGCGGGTCGCTGCACGTGACGCTGTGCTTTCTGGGATCGGTGCCCGAACGGCGGATCCCGGAGATCGAGGCGGTGCTGGACGCGCTCGGGCCGCGTCCGGTCCCGCTCGCGCCGGCGCCGCGGCTCGCCGCCAAGCCGCCGTCGCGGCCGCGGTTCTTCGCCGTCGAGCTCTCCTCGCCGGCGGCGATCGAGCTGCAGGCCGAGCTCAGCGCCGCGCTCGGCGCGCGCGGGCTGTACGAGCCGGAGCAGCGCCCGTACTGGCCGCACCTGACGCTCGCCAAGGTCCGCGGCGAGCGCGGCAAGCGCCGCCCGCAGCGGGTCAGGATCGAGGTCCCGGAGCTCCCGGACGGGCTCGTACGTACGTTCGATTCCGTCCGCATGGCTCTCTACCGTTCGATCCTGCGGCCCACGGGCGCGGAATACATCCCCCTGGCCACCTGCGACTTACCGAGGTGATGAAGAACATGGCAGAAGCGAAGACCGCCAAGGCAGCCGAGAAGGAGGCCCAGGCGCGCCAGGCCGCGCTCGACGCGGCCGTGACACAGATCGAGCGGCAGTTCGGCGCGGGCGCCGTGATGCGCCTCGGCGACAACAGCGCGCTCGAGGTGGAGGCGATCCCCACGGGGGCGCTCTCGCTGGACCTGGCGCTCGGCGTGGGTGGCGTCCCGCGCGGCCGGATCATCGAGATCTTCGGCCCGGAGTCCTCGGGCAAGACGACGCTCGTCTACCACGTGATCGCCGAGGCCCAGGCGCGGGGCGGCGTGTGCGCGTTCGTCGACGCGGAGCACGCGATCGACCCCGTGTACGCGAAGCAGATCGGCGTCAACACCGACGAGCTGCTCGTCTCCCAGCCCGACTACGGCGAGCAGGCGCTCGAGATCGTCGACGTGCTCGTGCGCTCGGGCGCGGTGGACGTGGTGGCGGTCGACTCGGTCGCCGCGCTCACGCCGCGGGTCGAACTCGAGGGCCAGATGGGGGAGACCCAGGTCGGCCTGCAGGCGCGCCTCATGTCGCAGGCCCTGCGCAAGCTCGCGGCCAACCTGAACCGCGCGAAGACGGTCTGCCTGTTCACCAACCAGATCCGCGAGAAGATCGGCGTCAGCTTCGGCTCGCCGGAGACCCAGCCGGGCGGCCGGGCGCTCAAGTTCTACGCCTCGCAGCGCCTCGACATCCGCAGGATCGAGACCCTCAAGGACGGCACCGAGGCCGTCGGCAACCGCTGCCGCGTCAAGGTCGTCAAGAACAAGGTCGCGCCGCCGTTCAAGCAGGCCGAGTTCGACATCGAGTACGGCCGCGGCATCTCGCACGAGGGCTGCCTGCTCGACTTGGCCCTGGAGCACGACCTGATCACCAAGTCGGGCTCGTTCTTCTCCTACGGCGAGCTGCGCCTGGGGCAGGGCCGCAACAACACCAAGGCGTACCTGGCCGAGAACCCGCAGCTCGCGGCGGAGATCGAGGGCAAGATCCTCAGCAAGCTCGGCATCGAGCGCGCCCCGCGGCCGATCTCGGTGGTCGAGGGAGGCGCCGAGGACGCTGCGGCTGAGGCCGAGGCCGGCGCCGAGGAGGCGGCGGCCGAGCCCGAGCGCAAGGCGGCTTAGCGCAAGCGGCTGGCCGTGGACGACGAGCGCCCGCGCGGGGACGAGGCTGCGCGGGCGTTCGAGGCCGCCGTGCGGGCCCTCGCCCGCAAGGAGCGCACGCTCGCCGAGATGCGCGCCTTGCTCGAGGCGCGCGGCTTCGACCCCGAGCACGTCGAGGGCACGATCGCCCGGCTCGTCGAGATCGGCGAGCTGGACGACGAGCGCTTCGCCGAGCGCTTCGCGGAGGACAAGCGCGAGCTGCGCGGGTGGGGGCCGGAGCGCATCCGGGCGGCGCTCGCGGAGCGCGGCGTGCCGGAGGACGCGATCGAGCGGGCGCTCGCGGGCCAGGGCCA
>PKER01000187.1 GCA_002919115.1 bacterium | reverse complement strand
GCGTCCCCGCGACGAGGCAGACCGCGCCGGTGAGCCCGCGCGAGCCGCCGAGCACGATCACCTGGCCGGAGGTGAACTTGGTCGAGGCGGGGCCGCGGCGCGGCAGGCCCGCGAGCACGTCGCCGGTGATCTCGCCGGCGGCAGGGGACGCCGGGGCGCCGTCGGGGATCCCGATCGGCGCCACGTGCAGGGCGCCGGTGTGGGCCTTGCCGGGCGCGACGCGGTGCCCGAGCTTCGCCGCGTGGAAGGTCACGGTCGCGCTCGCGCGCACCGCCACCCCCTCGACCTCGCCCGTGGACGCGTCCACTCCCGAGGCGATGTCGGCGGCCACGACGGGCGCGCCCGCCGCGTTCATCGCCACGATCGCCTCGCGCGCCGGGGTGCGCGGCGAACCCGCGAAGCCGGTGCCGAAGATCGCGTCGACGATCGCCCCGGAGCCGGCCAGCGCTTGGGCGGCGTCGCCGGGGGCGAGCCGCACCGGCTCCACCGGCAGGCGCTTCAGGTTCGCGCTCGCGTCCGGGCTCAGCTCGTCGGCCGGCCACAGCAGCAGGACGTCGACGTCGAACCCGAGCTCGGACAGCAGGCGGGCGGCGACGAGGCCGTCGCCGCCGTTGTTCCCCTTGCCGCAGACCACGCGGATCGGGCCGTCGCCGGCGAGGTCGCGGGTGACCTCGGCGAGCGCGCGCCCCGCCGCCTCCATGAGCTGCAGCGAGGGCACGCCCTGCTCGTCGATCGCCCACGCGTCGGCGGCACGCATCCCGGAGGCGTCGAACAGTGGTCGCAGCCAGGGCTCCATCGAGCGGCAGCGTACCGACGCGCCGCCCCCGGTCAGGTCGGCGGCCGGCGTTCGGCGAGCACGGCGGCGCCCGCCAGCTCCCGGGAGTGGGTCAGCGAGACGCTGAGCTCGACGCCCTGCTCCTCTGCCGCCCTGCGCGCGGAGCCGTGCAGCACGAGCCGCGGCGGCTCCTCTCCCCCGCCGACCACCTCGACCTCGTGCAGCCGCATGCCGCCCAGGCCGAGCGCCTTGAGCGCCGCCTCCTTGGCGGCGAAGCGCGCGGCGAGGTGACGGCCGGGCCGGGGCCGGGCGCGGCAGGCCTCGAGCTCGGCCGGCGTGAACACGCGCTCGGCGAGGCCCGGGCGCCGCTCGAGGGCCCGCTCGACCCGCTCGATCTCGATCAGGTCAAAGCCGACGGGCATTTGCTCACTCGACGCCGACGACGACTCGGGTGACGGTGCGCTCGCCCTCCCCGCGCATCCCGGCGATCAGCCAGCCCAGCTTGCTCGCGATGAAGGCGGGGATCGCGTCCTCGGCGGAGCCGCTCGCGATCAGGTCCAGCACCGAGCCGCCCCCGAGGATGCCCCTGAGCAAGGCGCCCGGCCGCGCGAACGCCAACGGCTCGAAGTCGTCGCCGAGCGCCTCGGCCGCCGCCTGGAAGTCCGGATCGTCACCGAGCGCCCCGCCGTCGGGCTCGATGGCCTCGCGCGCCTCGTCGGCGCCGCTGGCCACGACCGCGGTGAGGGTCTCGCCGTCGGTCTCCGCCGCTACGAACTCGATCGGGGTCTCCGGATCAGCCTTGCGGGAGGGCTGGGCGGAGAAGCCCGAGTCGCCGGCGAGCGGCGGGCCCACGGCGGCGGTCTCGTCCATGTCGAAGAAGCCCTCGAGCCCGCCGAGCAGGGACCCCACGGTCCCGGCGTCGTTGACGTCGACCCGCAGCCCGACAGCGAACGCGTCGGGCAGCTCGCCCAGCAGCTGGAGCGTGCCGTCCCCGAGCGCGGCGGCAGCGTCGTCCAGCGACACGCCGGTGAGCGCCTGGAACGCGGCGGCGAGCTGCCCCTCGGAAAGCTGGTCGGTAGCCGCCCCGGCCTGCTCGACCCGGGCCACGCTGTCGCGCAGCAGCGAGCCGACCCCAGCGATCCCGATCGCGGCCACCGCGTCGGCGGAGGCGGCGCGCAGCGCCTCCGAGCCCCCGGTCGCCTCGCCTGGGGCCGAGTAGTCGAGCGCGAGGCCGTCGTCGCGGACGTACAGCGCCGCCCCCAGCTGCCCCGTGATCTCGGGGATCGCCCCCTGGGTGATCTGAAGGCCCTCGAGGTCGCCCTCCGCGGCGGCCTCCAGGACCGTGCCGAAGTCGAGGTATGCGCGGGCGAGCGCGTCGTCGGCGTCCAGCCCGGCGAACGCCTCCTCGAACCCGTCCGCGCCCGCGAGCGAGTCGCCATCGTGCGCGCCGAGCGCCGCCTCGAAGTCCTCCTCCGTGGGCGCGGCGATGAGCGTGTCGTCGACGACCGCGGCGTAGAGCTCGTCGCCCGTGATCCCCTCGACGCCCGCGAACTCGGCGGCCTCGACGTCGTCGCCCTCCTCCGCGAAGCGCTCGAGCGCATCGCGCGCCGCTTCGGCGTCGCTCACCTCGAGGGCGACCATGAAGCCGGCGTCGGACTCGCCCCCCGAGGCCCCCGTGAGCGCCTCCGACGAGACCGCCATCGCGCCCCAGTCGCCGAGCCAGGGCTCGACGTCCTCGGAGAAGCTGAAGTCGACGCCCGCATCGCTCGCCGCCCGGTCGATCTCCTCCTCGAGCATCTCGAACGGGTCGGCCACCCGCCCCACGATGGGCAGCTCGACGAGGCGCCCCGCGAGCTCCGCCAGGGCGTCGCGCTGCTCGTCGTCCGGCTGGACGCGGGCCTCGATGTAGAGCGGGGCGTCCGGGGGGATGAACGACGCCGGCCCGGAGGGCTCGTCGCCACAGGCCGAGAACGCGAGCACGCCAAGCGCCGAGGCGACCAGAAGGGAACCGCGAGGGGCCATCCGCGGCGAGAAGCTACTCGACGGTGACCGTCTTGGCCAGGTTCCGGGGCTGGTCGACGTTCAGCCCCAGCATGCGCGCGACGTAGTAGGCGAGCAGCTGCAGCGGGATCACCGCGAGGATCGGCTGCAGCACCCAGTCCGTGCGCGGCACGAAGATCGTGAGGTCGGCGACCTCGGCGACGCGCTGCGACCCCTCGGTCGCGATCGCGACCACGTCGGCCCCGCGGGCCCGCACCTCCTCGATGTTCGAGAGCACCTTGTCGAGGATCGGGCTGTCGGTGGCAACGCAGACGACCGGGGTCTCCTCGTCGAGCAGCGCGATCGGCCCGTGCTTCATCTCGCCTGCGGCGTACGCGTCGGAGGGGATGTAGGAGATCTCCTTCATCTTGAGCGCGCCCTCGAGGCACACCGGCAGGCCGATGTTGCGGCCCAAATAGAGGAAGAAGCGGCCCTTGTGCTCGGCGCGGGCGATCGCCTGGACGCGCGCGTCGGTCGAGGCGATCGTCTCCTTGATGCGGCCGGGCATCGTCTTGAGCTGCGCGATGAGCTCGGCGATCCGCTCGGCCGGCAGGGTCCCGCGCTGCTGCGCGAGCCAGAGCGCGAACAGGTACATCGCCGCCACCTGGCTCGTGAACGTCTTGGTCGCTGCGACCCCGATCTCGATGCCGGCGCGCGTGAACAGCACGGTGTCCGCGTCGCGCGTCGCCTGGCTGCCCATGACGTTGGTGACCGCCAGGACGCGCGCGCCCTGCTCGCGGGCGAGACGCATCGCGGCCAGGGTGTCGGCGGTCTCGCCCGACTGGGTGATGCCGATCACGAGGTCGTTCTCGCCGAGGACCGGCTCGCGGTAGCGGAACTCAGAGGCGATGTCCATGTCCACCGGGATCCGCGCCCAGCGCTCGATCGCGTAGCGGCCGACGAGCCCCGCGTGGTAGCTGGTGCCGCAGGCGACGATCACGATCCGCCGCAGCCCGAGGATGAAGTCCTCGCTGAGCTCGAGCTCGGAGAGGTCCACGCGGTCGTCACCGGCGAGCCGGTCGGCGATCGTCTCGGCGACCGCGTCCGGCTGCTCGTGGATCTCCTTGAGCATGAACGTCGGGAAGCCGCCCTTCTCGGCGTCCTCCTCGCTCCACATGATCTCGTCGACGTCGCGGTCGGTGACCACGTTGCCGTCGGGGTCGATGATCGTCGCGCCGTCCGGCGTGATCGTGACGATCTCGCCGTTCTCGATGAGCAGCGCGGTCCGCGTCTCCGCGAGGAACGCGGGGATCGCGGAGGCGACGAACGTCTCCCCGTCGCCCAGGCCGACGATCAGCGGGCACTCCTGGCGCGCGGCGACCAGCGTGTCGGGATGGTCGGCGTGCATCGCGGCGAACGCGTAGTGGCCGCGCAGATCGGCGAACGCCTTCTGGACGGCCTCGGTCAGGTCGCCGTCGTAGTGCTTCTCGATCAGGTGCGCGACCGTCTCGGCGTCGGTCTCCGAGGTGAAGACGTGCCCCTCCGCGCGGAGCTGCTGGCGCAGCTCGTCGTGGTTCTCCACGATGCCGTTGAGGACGATGTGGACCTCGTCCCCGCAGTCGCCGTGCGGGTGGGCGTTCTCCTCGGTGACGCGCCCGTGGGTGGCCCAGCGCGTGTGCGCCAGCCCGATCGTCGCCGGCGGCGCGGCCACGGCCACCCCGCCGCCGTTGACGCGCTCGTCGCGGCTCACGGCCTCGCGCAGGTTCGCGAGGTTGCCGACCGCGCGCACGGACTCGATGCGCCCGTCCTGCAGGAGCGAGATGCCCGCGGAGTCGTAGCCCCGGTACTCGAGCTTCTCAAGCCCCGCAATGAGCAGATCGCGGCACGGTCGCTTCCCGACGTATCCGACGATTCCGCACATCTGCCGCTACAGGGTAGGGGACGGACGGGTTCAGGACCCGCGACCGCGTCGCCGGCGGCCGTCAGGCGAGCTCGCGCTCCACCACCGCGACGAGCCGCTCGCACACCGCGTCGCACTCCTCCTGGGTGGGCGCCTCGACCATCACGCGCACCAGCGGCTCGGTGCCCGAGGGGCGGACGAGCACGCGGCCGCGGCCGCCGAGCTTGCCCTCCTCGGCCTCCACCGCGGCCCACACGGCCTCGGCGCCCGCGAGGGCGTCGCGGTCGGCGACCCGCACGTTCACGAGCGACTGCGGCAGCCGCTCCATCGGGATGGCGCTCGCGAGGGCGCGGCTGCCGAGCGCCTGGAGCGTGAGCAGCGAGGCCGCGATCCCGTCGCCGGTCGACGAGAAATCGCGCCAGATCAGGTGCCCGGACTGCTCGCCGCCGAGGTTCCAGTCGCGCTTGACCAGCTCCGCGGCCACGTGCCGGTCGCCGACCGGCGTGGTCGCAAGCTCGATGCCCGCCTCCTCCATGGCGAGGCGCAACCCGAAGTTCGACATGACGGTGACCGCGAGGCCGCCGCGCAGAAGGCCCCGCTGCCGCGCCCAGGTCGCGATCAGCGCCATGAGCTCGTCGCCGTCGCGCACCCGGCCCTGCCCGTCGACCGCGACCACCCGGTCGCCGTCGCCGTCGTACGCAAAGCCGATCGCGGCGTCGCCGGCGCGGACCTGCTCGGCGAGCGCCTCGGGATGGGTGGAGCCGCAGCCCTCGTTGATGTTGCGGCCGTCCGGCTCGGTGCCGAGCAGCTCGACCTCGGCGCCGAGGCGCCGGAAGATCTCGGGCGCGGCGCGGTAGGTGGCGCCGTTGGCGCAGTCGAGCGCGACGCGCATGCCGTCGAGCTTGAGCGGGAACGCGGACTCGAGCGCGCGCAGGTAGTCGTCGAGCGCCCCGTGCATCTGGCGAACGGCGCCCACCCGGGCGGCGCCGGGGGGCGGCCCGGCGGCGACGGCGGCCTCGATGCGCGCCTCGGCCTCGTCGCTCAGCTTCCTGCCGTCCGAGCCGAAGAACTTGATGCCGTTGTCCTGCCAGGGGTTGTGGGAGGCGGAGACGACGGCCGCGAGGTCGAGCCCGAGCTTGCGCACGAGGATCGACGCCGCTGGTGTCGGCAGCACGCCGGCGATCAGCGCGTCGCCGCCGCCCTGCGCCACGCCGGCCGCGAGCGCGGCCTCCAGCATCGGCCCCGACTCGCGCGTGTCGCGGACGATCAGCACCTGCGGCCGCTCGGCGCGCGCCTCCGCGGCCACGGCGCGCCCCAGCGCGACCGCGAGCTCCGCGGTGAGCCGCTCCCCGGCGACCCCACGGACACCGTCTGTCCCAAACAGCTTCGTCATGCGGTTTCGAGCATCGTCATCCGATCACCTGAAAACGTGTCGCAGGCCACGCCCTGAGAGCCTGGAAGCCCGAAAGCAAGCAGTTCGAGGACGCAGGGCGGTTGCCGAAGCGAGCGTACATGGGCAGCACGTGAGCGAGGCGATCGCCCGAGGGCGCGGAGACGCGCCGCTTTGCAGGGCTCTCAGCGCTTGGAGAACTGCGGGCGCTTGCGGGCCTTCTTGAGCCCCGCCTTGCGGCGCTCCTTCACGCGCGCGTCGCGCGTGAGGAAGCCGCGGCGCTTGAGCTCCGGGCGGAGCTCGGGATCGATCTCGCAGAGGGCGCGCGCGATGCCGTGGCGCACCGCGTCGGCCTGCCCGCTGAGCCCGCCGCCGTGCACGCGCACGCGCACGTCGACGTGGCCCTCGAAGCCCGTGACGACGAGCGGCTGCCTCGCGATCGTCTGGTGGAGGTGCCGCGGGAAGTACTCGCCCAGGTCGCGGCCGTTGACCTGGAAGGCGCCGTTGCCCCGGCGCACGATCACCCGCGCCACGGCCGACTTGCGCTTGCCGGTGGCCTGGATGTTCGTGTCGGGGGCGAGGTCGACCTTCGCCGACCGCGCGACCGGCTGCTCGTCATCGACGCGGTCGGCGGTCGCCTCCGCCTCGCGGCGGGCGCGCTCCTCGGCCTCGGCCTCCAGGCGGGCGCGCTCCTCCGGGTCGAGGTTCTCGTCCTCGATCCGCAGGGGCTCGAGGCTCGCGCCGGGAGGCTCGTCGCTCTTGCGCTCCTCCTCGTCGTCGGCCTCGTCTTCCTCGGCCTCGTCCTCGACGGCCTCGGCCTCGGGCCCTTCGGCCGCAGCCTCATCGGCACCGCCCTCCGCCTCGGCGGCGGGCTCGTCCCCTGCCTCCTCGGCAGCGGGCTCCTCAGCGGCGGCCTCGGGCTGCTCCGCGGGCTCCTCGGCAGCCGCCTCCTCCTGCGACGTCGGCTCCTCGGCCGCGCCCTCGGGGGTCGGCTGCTCGGCGTCCTCGCGGTTGCTCTCGTCGTCGAACATCAAGTCTCGATCTCCAGGGGCTTGGGCTGCTGGGCGGCGTGCGGGTGGTCCGGACCGGCGTAGACCTTGAGCTTGCGCAGCTGCGCGCGGCCCAGGCGGTTGCGCGGGAGCATCCCCTTCACGGCCTTGCGGATCACTTCCTCGGGATGACGCTCGAGCATCTCGGTGAGCGTCCGGTTGCGGATGCCGCCCGGGTAGCCGGTGTGCCACCAGTAGCGCTTCTGCTCGCGCTTGCGCCCGGTCACCTCGACCTTCTCGGCGTTGACGACGATCACGAAGTCGCCGGTGTCGATGTGCGGCGTGTACTCGGGCTTGCGCTTGCCGCGCAGCGTGTCGGCGATGGCGGTCGCGAGGCGCCCGAGGGTCTTGCCCTCGGCGTCGACGACGTACCAGTCGCGCTGACGGTCGGCGGGTGTGGCTACGTAGGTCTTCATCGGTGTGAGTTGCGCGTCGGTGCTGCGCGCGAAAACCGCGCCCGGCGGGTCCGCCCTGGCGCGGCCCGAGGATGATAGCGGGCGCTCGGCGGACGCCGAGATCGCCGCAAAATCCGCGTGTTAACGGCGTTAAGGACTCGCTAACGGTCCGCTCAAAGAGTTATACTGCCGCGCCACACATGGACCTGCCGAATCCCCGGCCAGCCGGGGAGCGGGGGAACCAAGAGGACGAGCTTTGGGCCCGTCCAGGGGCGAAGGGAAATCGCTCCCCGCGCCGCTCTTTCGGCGCGAGCCCGACAGCTAACCCCGCAGGCTCCGAGAAAGAGAGGCCCGATTGCCTGGGGCGCAAGCGCCAAGACGGTACAGCTGGAGGTTGATCCCGATCGCGGCGGCGATCGCGGCGCTGGCCACCGGTGCCGGCGCGGCGGTCGCGGGCACGGGCGGCATGGGCGGCGGCGGGCTCGTCATCCCGGAGCCGCCGGTGGTGAGCGACGTCGTCTGCATCCGGGACTGCGCCGGCATCCGCAAGGTCACCGAGGGCTCCCTGGTCGAGTTCACCGGGAAGCGCCTCGACGGCGTGACGCGCGTGCGCTTCCCCGGCGAGCAGGGCCCCGTCGACGGCAAGCTGGTCGAGCAGGCGAAGAAGCGCCTGGTCGCCAAGGTCCCGGAGCTCGCGGCCGACGGCCGCCCGCGCGTGATCGACGCGCTCGACCGCGGAGCCAAGGCGCCGTACGCCCTCAAGGTGGTCGACGCGATCCCGACGGCGGCCGAGTTCGAGCTGCAGGAGGCCACCGCCCAGCCGCGCAACTCGTTCTTCTTCGCCAAGAAGAAGACCCAGCTCACCTACCGGTTCAGGGCCCCGGAGCGCACCGACATGCGCATCGAGGTGGTGAACCGCGACACCGGCGAGACCGTGCGCCACCTCGTCAAGCAGGCCGAGCCGAACACCCAGAACGTCGCCAGGTGGAACGGGATGACCGACGCCCGCAAGCCCGCCAAGCAGGGCAACTACAGCTTCCGCATCGGCCCGGTCAACGGCAGCGTCACCACCTCCGAGAGCGCCCGGTTCGCCCTGCGCAGCCACATCTTCCCGGTGCGCGCCCCGCACAGCTTCGGCGACGGCTTCGGCTCGGGGCGCGGGCACCAGGGGGTGGACATCTTCGCGAAGTGCGGCAAGCCGATCGTCGCGGCGCGCGGCGGGACGGTGATCTACCGCTCCTACCAGGCCTCGGCCGCCGGCCACTACATCGTGATCTCGGGGAAGGGCACCAACCGCGACTACATGTACGCCCACCTCAAGCGCCGCTCGCCCCTGAAGCCGGGGACCAAGGTCCGGACGGGCCAGCGGATCGGCTTGGTCGGCGAGACCGGCAACGCCCGCGGCTGCCACCTGCACTTCGAGATCTGGAAGGGCGTCTGGTGGGGCGGCGGCAAGCCCATCCCCCGCGTCAAGCAGGTCGTCCGCAAGTGGGACGTCTGGAGCTGACACTCCCACCGGCGCCGCGCACCTCCCTTCGCAAATAGGTTCCGCGCCGCTCGCATGAGTCGATCCGGTGCGTCCACCAGCCGTTACGGGCGCTCGGCCGCGCTGCTCACCGGAGCGGTCGGCCTCGCCGGCCTTCTGACCTACGCGTTCTTCGCGCTCGCCTCGCACGCGCTCGACCGCGCCGAGTACGGGCGCATCGTCGTGCTCTGGTCGGTGATGTTCATCGCGATCTCGGTGCTCTTCAGGCCCGTCGAGCAGCTGCTCTCGCGGACGATCGCCGAGCTCGAGACCCACGGGCAGCCCACGGGCCACGTGCTGCGCACGGCCGCCTGGATCCAGCTCGCGATCGCCGCGGCGTTCACGGTCGCGGCGCTGGCGCTGCGGGGGCCGATCCAGGACGACCTCTTCGACGGCGACGCCCTCTTCTTCTGGGCGCTCGTCGCCTCGGTGCTCGGCTTCGCCGCCGCGTTCTTCGCGCGCGGCTACCTGGCGGGCAGCCACCGCTTCGGGCTGTACGCCGGGCTCGTCCTGCTCGACGCGGTCGCCCGGATGGCGTTCGCGCTCGTGGTCGCCGTCGGGATCGCAGACGGCGTGGATCCGATCGCCGCCGGGATCGCGCTCGCGCCCCTCATCGGGCTGCTCGCGCTCGCCGGGATCGGCAGGGCCCGGCGGGACGAGGTGACCGGGTCGCCCGAGGCGGGCCCTGCGGGCGGCGAGGCGGCGCCGGAGTTCACGCTCAGCCAGGGGACCGGCTTCGCCGCGGCGGTCCTCGTGATCATGCTGAGCGAGCAGGCCTTCCTGAACAGCGGCCCGCTGTTCGCGCGGGTCGAGGCGGACGCGGCGGCGGCCGGCTTCATCTTCAACGTGCTGATGGTGGTGCGCGCCCCCGTCGTGCTCTTCCAGGCGGTGGCGACGAGCCTCCTCCCCCACCTCACCCGGATGCTCTCGCGCGGCGACCGCGCCGGCGGCGACGCCTTCAGCCGCTCCGTGCGCGCCACCCTGCTCGCCGTCGCCGCCTTCACCGCCGTCACGCTCGTCGCGGTGGCGGCGGCGGGCCCGGCCCTCATGCAGCTCGCGTTCGGCGAGAAGTTCGACTACGACCGCCCGGGACTGCTGATCGTCGCCGCCGGGATGGGCCTCTACCTGTCGGCGACCACCCTCAATCAGGCCGTGCTGGCCCAGGCGCAGGCGCGCCGCGCCGCGCTCTGCTGGGCCGCCTGCGCGCTCGCCCTGATCGCCTGGTACGCGGTGCCCGCCCTCGAGGTGTTCCGCCGCGTCGAGGTCGGCTTCGCGGCGGCGTCCGCGTTGCTCTGCCTGCTGCTCGCGTTCGCCTACCGGCACCCGCACGGGCGCGCGGAGGACGCACCTGAGCCGGGCTCGGCGCGCGAGGTCGAGCTGCGCCTCGCAGCGGCAGATGACGCGGCCTGAGCGGCTGTCGTCTACCGTACGCCGCGCATGACGGGACGGGTGGGAGACACCGTCGCCCGGGTTGGGGCCAGGGTGCTGGGCCGCCTCGGCTACGAGGTGCGCGCGCGCGACGGCATGCCGCCGATCCCGCCGGACTGCGACGAGGCGACGCGCCGCATCATCCAGCGCGTCCAGCCCTACACGCTGACGCCGCCGGAGCGGATCATGGCCCTCTGCGACGCGGTGCGCTACATCGTGCGCAACGGCATCGAGGGGACGATCGTGGAGTGCGGCGTCTGGCGGGGCGGCAGCATGATGGCGGCCGCGAGCACGCTCGTCGAGCTGGGCGCCAGCGACCGCGAGCTCTACCTGTTCGACACGTTCACCGAGTTCCCCAAGCCCGAGGCGCGCGACCGCCACGCCTGGGCCGACGGCACGCCCGACGAGCTCTACGAGACGATCACCACCCACCCGGTGTTCGCGCACATCCCGATCGAGCAGGTGCGCGCGCTCGTCGAGAGCACGGGCCACCCGAGCGAGCGCATCCACATCATCCAGGGGCTCGTCGAGGACACGATCCCCGAGCGCGCGCCCGAGCGCATCGCGCTCTGCCGGCTGGACACCGACTGGTACCGCTCGACCAAGCACGAGCTCGAGCACCTGTACGAGCGGATCAGCCCCGGCGGGGTGCTGATCATCGACGACTACGGCGAGTACGAGGGCGCGCGCGACGCGACGGACGAGTTCCTCGCGACGCTGCCCGACCCGCCGCTGCTGCACCGGGTCGACACGAGCTGCCGGGTCGCGGTCAAGCCCTAGGGGCGCTGCAAACCTCCGCCCGGCGGCGTCCCGCCCTGGCTCGGCTTGGCGCCGCGGCCCCGCGCCCCGGGGCTACTCCCACTCGATCGTCGCGGGCGGCTTCGACGAGATGTCGAGCGCCACGCGGTTCACGCCCTGGACCTCGTTGATGATCCGGTTCGAGACGCGCTCGAGCAGGTCGTAGGGCAGCCGTGCCCAGTCCGCCGTCATCGCGTCCTCGGAGGTCACCGCCCTGATCACGATCGGGTAGGCGTAGGTGCGGCCGTCCCCCTGGACGCCGACCGAGCGCACCACCGGTAGCACGCAGAAGGACTGCCACAGCTCGCGGTAGAGGCCGGCGGCGCGAATCTCCTCCTGGAGGATCGCGTCGGCCTCGCGCAGGATGTCGAGGCGCTCGCGGGTGACCTCGCCGCCCACGATCCGGATGCCGAGGCCCGGCCCCGGGAAGGGCTGGCGCCAGACGATCCGGTCGGGCAGGCCGAGCTCGGTGGCCACGGCGCGGACCTCGTCCTTGAACAGCAGGCGCAGCGGCTCCACGAGGTCGAAGTCGAGGTCCTCAGGGAGGCCGCCGACGTTGTGGTGCGACTTGATCGTCGCGGCGCCGTTGCCGTCGCCCCCGGACTCGATCACGTCCGAGTACAGCGTGCCCTGCACGAGGAAGCTCGCGTCCTTGAGCTTGCGCGCCTCCTCCTCGAAGACCCGGATGAACTCCTCGCCGATGATCTTGCGCTTGGCCTCGGGCTCGGTGACGCCCGCAAGGCGCGCGAGGAAGCGGTCCTGAGCGTCGACGTGGACGAGCTTGACGCCGAGCTCGTCGCGGAAGGCGTGGACCACCTGCTCGGCCTCGTTCTTGCGCATCAGGCCGTGGTCGACGAGCACGCAGGTGAGCTGGTCGCCGACCGCCCTGTGGACGAGCGCGGCCGCCGTCGCCGAATCGACGCCGCCGGAGAGCCCGCAGATCACCTCGGCGTCACCGACCTGGGCGCGGATGCGCTCGACCTGCTCGTCGATCACCGAAGCGGGCGACCACCGCTCCTCGCACCCCGCGATCTCGCGCAAGAAGCGCTCGAGGATCTGCGTGCCGTACGGCGTGTGGACGACCTCGGGGTGGAACTGGATCCCGTAGAGCCCGCGCTCGACGGACTCGCACGCGGCGACCGGCGAGCCGGGGCTCGCGGCGAGCGCGACGAACCCGGGGGGCGCCTCGCGCACGCAGTCGCGGTGGCTCATCCAGCACTGCTGCTCGGTGGGCAGGCCACCGAGCAGGCGGCCGCCGTCGCCTGCGACCTCGAGCCGGGTGCGGCCGAACTCGCCCGCCTCCGCGGCCTCGACGCGGCCGCCGAGGGCGTGGGCCATGGCCTGCATGCCGTAGCAGATGCCCAGCACCGGGACGCCGAGCTCGAGCAGCTCGGTGGGAAGCGCGGGCGCCCCCTCCGCGTACACGGAGGCAGGCCCGCCGGAGAGGACGAGCGCGCGCGGCGAGCGCGCGGCGATCCGGTCCACCGGCGTCGAGTAGGGCAGGAGCTCGGCGTACACCCCGCACTCGCGGATCCGGCGGGCGATGAGCTGCGAGTACTGCCCGCCGAAGTCGAGCACGAGGACCTCCTCGCGCGCGGACTCAGGCGGCTCGACCGCCGCCGCGGCGGGGGACGCGGGCTCGCCTTCGGTGACGGCCCGCGCCGCCGTGCTCGCCCCGGGGACCTCGGGCTGGCGATCCGGGCGGATGGCGCCCTCCTCTTGGTCCGGGGCGAGCGTGGGTTCAGTCATCCGATACCGCGACGCCCGCCGCCACCGCGGCGCGCCCGTTGGAGCCCATGCCGACCTGCTGCGCGCGCTGCAGGAGCTTGCCCTCGGTCTGCAGGGCCGGCGCGACCATCACCTCGGCGCGCTGGAAGTCGCGGATGTCCTCGTAGCCGCAGGTGGCCATCGAGGTCCGCAGCGCGCCCATCAGGTTGAACGTGCCGTCGTTCTCGTGCGCGGGGCCGAGCAGGATCTCCTCGAGCGTGCCGTCCTGCTTCGTGGCGACCCGGGTGCCGCGCGGGAGCGAGGGATGGAACGTCGCCATGCCCCAGTGGAACCCGCGGCCCGGGGCCTCCTTGGCCCGGGCGAGCGGCGAGCCGATCATCACCGCGTCGGCGCCGCAGGCGATCGCCTTGGAGACGTCGCCGCCCGTGCGCATGCCGCCGTCGGCGATCACGTTGCAGTACTCGCCGGTCTCCAGCATGTGCTGCGACCGGGCCGCCGCCACGTCGGCGATCGCGGTCGCCTGCGGCACGCCGATCCCGAGCACGCCGCGGGTCGTACAGGCGGCGCCCGGGCCGACGCCGACGAGGACGCCGACGGCGCCGGTGCGCATCAGGTGCAGGCCGGTCGCGTACGAGGCGCAGCCGCCGGCGACGACCGGGACCGGAACCTCGGCGATGAACTTCTTGAGGTTGAGCGGCTCGGAGCGCGTCGAGACGTGCTCGGCGGAGATCACGGTGCCCTGGATCACGAGGATGTCGAGCCCGGCCTCGAGCGCGACCTCGTAGTAGTCGGTGACGCGCTGCGGCGTGAGCGACGCCGCGGCCACGACGCCAGCGGACTTGATCTCCTCGATCCGCTGCGCCATGAGCTCGGGCTTGAGCGGCTCCTGGTAGATCTCCTGCATGATCCGGGTCGCCTGGTCCGCCGGAGCCGCCGCGATCTCGGCGAGCTTCTCCTCGGCGTTCTCGTAGCGCGACCAGATCCCCTCGAGGTTGAGCACGCCGAGCCCGCCCAGGCGGCCGATCTCGATCGCCGTCGCCGGGCTCACCACCCCGTCCATGGCCGAGGCCATGAGGGGCAGCTCAAACCGATAGGGGCCGAGGTTCCAGCTGATGTCGACGTCGTCAGGGTCGCGCGTGCGCCTCGACGGAACGATGGCGATGTCGTCGAACCCGTAAGCCCTGCGACCCTTCTTGCCCCTACCGATCTCGACTTCCACCCGTGCTCTTCTCCTTCTCGATTGAAGCGTCCAGGCTACGTCCGGTCGCGGACGAAAAAAGCCCCTCGGAGAGGGGCTGAAAAGCCGCAAATTGCGCTGCCGCGACCTCGTGCTCCAAGGTCTCAGCGATGATAACAGCGGTAAACCGGCCCGTTCAGGGGCCCTGACGGCCCTCAGGCGACGCCGGCCGCGACGTCCGACTCGCGCACCTCGACGCGGTTCAGCAGGCGCTCGGCCTCGCGGCGGTCGAGCGTCCCGGCGCCGAAGTGCTGCGTCGACTCGGCGCCGCAGGCCACCCCGAACGCCAGGCAGTCGCGCGGGCTCGCGCCCTCGTAGCGCGCGGCGACGTAGCCCGCCAGGAACGCGTCGCCCGAGCCGACCGTGGAGACGGGGTCGAGCGGCTCGATCGACACCTCGTAGCGGCGCCGCTCGGGGCCCTTGCCGACGATCGCCGCGCAGCCCGAGGGCAGCGTGATGATCGCCTCCCCCGCGCCCATCTCGATCAGCGCGGCGAGCCCAGCGTCGCGGTCGTCCGTGTCGTTGAACTCGTGGCCGACGGCTTCCTCGGCCTCGCTCTGGTTGGGGGCGACCACGTCCGGGTTGGCGCGCAGGCCCGCGCGCATCGACTCGCCGTCGGTGTCGAGGATCGTCACCACCCCGAGCCCGCGCAGCGCCTGCGTGAGCCGGGCGTACACGTCGGGCTCGACGCCCGGCGGGACGCTGCCGGCGAGCACGCAGATCCGCGCGCCCTGCGCGAGGTAGAGCAGCTTCTCGACGAAGCGGTCGATCTCCTCGGCGCTGACCTCGGGGCCGCGCTCGTTGATCTCGGTCTGCTCGTTCGAGGTGGGATCGACGACCGCCAGGTTCGTGCGCGAGTCGCCGTGGATGCGCGTGAAGTCGTTGAGGATCGCCTCCTCGGCGAGCCGCTCGAGGATGCGGGTCCCGGTCGGCCCACCGGCCAGGCCGGTCGCGATCACGGGGCGGCCGAGCAGCTTGAGCGCACGGGCGACGTTGACCCCCTTGCCGCCGGCCACGGTGCGCGACTCCACGGCGCGGTGTCGCTGGCCGAGGCGGAAATTGGGGACGGCGACCGTGCGGTCGATGGCAGCGTTGAGTGTGACGGTGAGAATCACGACAGGTCGGTTCTCGCCAACTGTGGGGCGGGCGGGTCAGACCGAGGCTACCCCGTCCGCCTTCGGGCTGCACGTAAGAGTGCTATCAGGATCAGCCCGGCGGCGACAACCAGCCCCGCCCAGACGACGATGCGGCCGCCCGGAAGCGCGGCGTCGATGCGGTCCACGAGGGTGGCGGCCTCCACGCTGCGCGCCGCGACGAGCCCGGCGCTCGCGACGCGCTCGCCGTCGACCAGGACCGTGACGCGGCCCAGCATCTCCCCCTTCTCGACCGGACCGTCGACCTCCTCGGGGGCGCGCACGCGCGTCTCGACCTCCTGGTCGCGCCGGACGACCAGGCGGAGGTCGCGGGCCGCAACGAGAGGGAGCTTCTGGTCGCGGAAGCGCAGGGGCACCGCGGCGAACCGCTCGCCCTGGCGCACGGGCGCCTGCCGCCGGTACAGGGAGACCCCGTAGCGCAGGAGCTCGAGCGAGGCCGCGTCGCGGGCCGCCTCGCTGGGGGCGCCCATCACCGCGGAGAACACCGGCATGCCGAGCCGCTCGCCGGAGGCGACGAGGACGTTCCCGGCGGCGGCCGTGTAACCGGTCTTCACGCCGTCGACCCACGGCACCGTGCGCACGAGCGTGTTGCGGTTCGTGACCGTGCGCGGAACGGCGCCGCTGCGCAGGGTGATCTCGGGGGTGTCCACGATCTCGCGCAGCAGCGGGACCTTGCGCAGCTCGGCGGCGAGGCGGACGAGGTCGCGCGGGCTCGAGACGTTGCCCTCGCCGATGCCGATCGGGTCCTCGTAGTGGGTGTCGGTGAGCCCGAGCGCCGCGGCCGTCGTGTTCATCCGGCGCACGAACGCGGCGTCGGAGCCCGCGACGGCGCGGGCGAGCGCGACCGCGGCGTCGTTCCCCGAGGCGAGCATCAGGCCGTAGAGCAGGTCGCGGACCTTGATGCGCTCGCCGGGGCGCAGGCCCAGCACCGACTCCACCGGGTTCGCCCGGTAGCGCGGGGCGGTGACGACCTGGTTCGGACGCAGCTCCTTGGCGGCCAGGTACGCGGTCATCATCTTGGTCGTGCTCGCCATCGGCGCCGCCCGGCGCGGGTTGCCCTTGGCGAGGACGTCGCCCTCGCGGCCGTCGACCAGGATCCAGCTCGCGGCGGGCAGGTCCTTGGGCGGGCGCTTCTGGGCGGCGGCGGGCGCGGGCGCCAGCGCCACGCAGGCGGCGAGCAGCGCCGCGAGCGCGGCGAGCGCGCGAGCCGCCGCCCGGGTGCGTCGGACGGCGCTCAGCGCAGCTTGATGACCTGCCCGGCGTTCAGCACGCGCGGGTCGAGGTCCGGGTTGCGGCGGATGATGCGGTCGATCGGCACGCCGGTCTTCTCGGCGATCCCGCTCAGCGTGTCGCCGGGCTCCACCACGTACTCCTTGGGCTTGCCGCCCCCCTTCGCGGGCTTGCCACGGTCGCCCCCGCCGTCGCCGGCCGAGCCCGCCTGGCGCTGGCCCTGCTGCCTCTGCGCGGGCTCGTCGGAGGCGCTCAGCGTGTCGGCGACGAGCGCGACCACCGCCGCGGCGCAGGCGATGAGGGCCAGCGGCACGAGGATCCGCGCCGCGATCCGTGACCCCCCTCCCGGTTGTCTCGCTGTCGTCGCCGCCATGGGTAGGCCCCTGACTGGAACCAGCCCGATGGTACCCCTCTGCCATGCCCGCGCTAACCCGTCGCGGCGCCGCGGCAAGCGGCTTCCCAAACCTCCTCGCGCAGGCGCTCGGCCGCGGCGCGCGGGTCGTCGGCGCCGGCGACCGAGCGCGAGGCCGTGACGATCGCGCTCGCCTTGCCCGCCGCGAACGCGTCGGCGAGCTCGGACGCGCTGCCGCCCTGGGCGCCGACGCCCGGCAACAGGAAGATCGACCGCGGCATCAGCTCGCGCAGGCGGGCGATGTGGCGGGGCTCGGGGGGGCCCACACCGGCGCCCCCCCCCGCGAGGGCGGGCCCGCCCGCCCCCGCGCCCGCGGGGCTG
>PKER01000141.1 GCA_002919115.1 bacterium | reverse complement strand
CCGTCTACCGCAAGCTCGGCGTCTCGTCGCGAAGCGCGGCCGTGGAGCGAGCGCGCGACTCCGGCCTGCTCCCGGATTCCGCGGAGAACGGGCCCGCGGGGCCCGGCGGCCCAGGTCGGGACTAGTTGTCCGGGTCGCCGCCCGCGGCCTTCAGGGCTTCCTCGAACTCGCGCAGGCCGAATGAACCCTCGAGGCGCGCGGCCACCTTGCCGTCCGCGTCGACCGTGAACAGCCAGGGCTCCGTCTGGAGGTTGAACTCGAGCAGCGGCTTGCGCAGGCCCTTGTTCAGGTCGTTGTCGACCCAGACCTCCTGGTGGATGAACTCGATGTCGTCGCCGTAGCCCTCGTTGCGGAGCTGCTCGGCGATGTCCACCACCGGCCCGCAGACGCGGCTCTGGCAGAGCGCGGGCGTCGCGAACAGCAGCGCCACCGGCTTCTTGCCGAGCACCTCGTCGAAGCTCACGTTGTGCATGTCGCTCGGGGGCTCGCGCGTGTCGATGAGCTCGACCTTCGCGCCCACGTCCTCGAGCGTCTCGGTCTTCACCGCCGGCGGCCGCTCGCCCACGGCGGGGATCGGGTCGTCCGCCTGGGCGGTCACCTGGGTCGCGGCGCCGCGCCACTGGCCGCCGATGTTGGTGAGCACCAGCACCGCGTAGCGGCCGGGCTCCGGCAGGGGGATCTCGGTCGAGTAGATGCCCGCGACCGGGTCGCCCTCCAACGCCGCCGTCTTCGAGCGGTAGGCCGGCTTGGTCACCAGCGAGTCGGTGGGCGCGTAGAACGGGCCCTGCGCCTTGTCCTGCGGGCTCCGCGCGATGTAGACGGCCGTCGGCGCGTAGATCAGCTTGTTGTTCTCGTCCAGCAGGCCGAACGCCATCCGGTTGTTGCCGACGACGTAGTGGCTGGTCGCCGGCGCGTAGGTGAAGCCGGTGCGCGCCATGTCGGCGATCTGCTGGAGCGTCTTGCCGTTCGGCTTCGGGAAGTCGAAGTTCTCCGGGTGCGCGGCCTCCTCGACCTGCTGGACGGCCGTCTGCGACGGCGCCCCGTTGCCGCCCTCCTCATCGTCCCCGCCGCACGCGGCGAGCGCTACGGCAGCGAGCCCAGCGGCAGCAAGAAACCGAACCTTTGCAAGCGAGGAAATCATCTGATCGACGTCGCGGTCCCGCCGAGGGAGAGGGGGGAAGAGCCCGGAGCCGGACTTGAACCGGCGACCCCTTCCTTACCATGGAAGTGCTCTACCGACTGAGCTATCCGGGCTTGGGGGACAGAACTCTAGCGGCCCCCGCCGCGAAGGAGGGGGCCGCCAGGTTCCGAGCTGGTCAGCGGCCCGTCAAGGGCGCTTTCGCACCTTCACCGGGACCACTGCGCGGACCTTGCCGAGCTCAGGCGAGGTCGCCACCACCTTGACCTTGGTGGCCTTGCCGGCGGCGGCCTTCTTCGCCTTGAGCACGAACGCCTGCGTCACTTCGGTGCCCGGCGCGAGCGCGTCGATCTTCACGCAGCGCGCGCCGACCACCTTGAACCGCTTCTTCTGGACGCGCACGCAGACCTTGGCCGGGACCGCCTGCGACGCCTCGGCGCCGAGGCTCACGGTCGCCCGCACGGTCGCGCGCTTGCCGACGCGGATCTTCTTCTTGTTGGACTTGGCGCTCAGCGAGAGCTCGGCGCCGCCGGGCGTGCCGCCGCCCTTGCGGATCCGGAACTTGACCGCGCCGAACGCCTCGCGGTGGCCAGCGACGTCAGTCGAGCGGTACTCGATCTCGTACTCGCCCGGGTCGCTGAACACGAGCGGCTCCTCGTAGGTGAGCCACTTGCCGCTCGGCAGCACGCGGTACTCCGTGAGCGCCACGCCCGAGCCGTCGCCGTCGTCCGCCTCGAGCGTCACGGTCACCGGGTCGCGGTAGCCGTCCTGGTCGGGCGCGCCGGCGCTGTCGATGACGGGCGTGGTGGTCGGCACGTTGCGGTCGACCTTGACCGACGCCGACTTCGTGTCCTCGACGTTGCCCGCGCCGTCCGTCGAGCGGTACTCGACGAGGTGCTCGCCGTCGTCAGCGATCGTGAACGGCGCGGCGTACTCGACCCAGTCGCCACCGTCGATGCGGTACTCGGTCGCCTCGATCCCGGAGCCGCCCGCGTCGGTCGCGCTCAGGGTAACGGTGACCGGCTGCTTGTACCAGCCCGCCTTGCCGTCCGGCGTCGCCGGCGAGAGCGCGGCCGTGGTCTCGGGCGCCTCCTCGTCCACGGGCTCGAGCTCCTGGATGCGGATGTTGCGGAACGAGACCGTGTCGTTCGCGCCGTGGTTCTGGATGCCGATGTAGCCGGGCGCCAGGCCGCGGTTGGCGTCGGTCGCTTGGAAGTCGTTGACGACCACGCCGTTCAGCGTCACGACGATCCGCGGCGGCGTGCCGGTCACGCGGATCTCGTAGTCGTTCCACTGCCCGTTGGGCTTGGCGTTCCGGGCGATCTCGCGCTTGAAGTTGTAGATCGACCCGGTCTTCTGGTTCTCGCCGTCGCCCTGGACGCCCTCGCGGATCTGGACCTCGTAGCCCTGGTTGATGGCGGTGTTGTGCGTGTTCGCGCCATCAGCCGGGAACCGGACGAAGACGCCCGAGTTGTCGACGTCCTTCTCCACGCGCCACTGGAGCCGCAGCACGTAGTCCGTGAACTGCTCTTGCGAGTACCAGAGGAGCCCGAGGCCGCCCTGGCTCAGCAGGCGGCAGCCGTCGTCGCCGTCGTTGACGACCTTGAAGCTGCCGGGCCCGGACTGCGTCCAGCCGGATTCCGTGGGCTCGCTCATGCCGTCCCACAGAAGGGTGAAGCCCTCCTCCGGATCATCCGGCTCGACGCACGGCTCCTTCACCTCGATCTGGACGCTGCGCGTCGTCGAGTGGTCGTCGGTGTCCGTGACGGTCACCGACGCCTGGTAGGTGCCCGCGGACTCGTACGTGTGGGTCTGCTGCAGGCCGCCGGACGCGGTGTCGCCGTCGCCGAAGTCCCACTGGATGTCGAGGTCGGCGACCTCGTCCTTGTCGTCGCTGACCGTCGCCGTGAAGTTGACCTCGAGCGGGGCGTCACCGCTCGTCGGGTTCGCGTTGAGCGTCACCGACGGCGGGCCGCAGTCGACCCGGGCCACGCGGAAGTAGTCGAACCCCGCCCAGCGCAGAGCGTTGCTCTGGAAGTAGGTCAGGCCGATGCGGATGTCACCGGACCCGCCGAGCTGGAACGGGGCGCCGACCGCGTTCCACGTGTTGCCGCCGTTCGTCGAGTACTCCGCCGTGAAGGTCGGGTTCGAGGCGCCGTTCGAGGTGACGCGCAGGTGCACCTGCTGGACGCCCGCGCCGGACATCTGGCCGGTGTCGGCCCCCTGGGCGGAGCCGCTGACCGTGTTGGCGCGCTCGACCCAGAAGTTGCCCTCCGCGCCGGACTGGCGGCGGTTGAACACGACCTTGGCGAAGTTGTTCGGGCCCTCGCTGCGCCACACGAGCAGGCCCGCCTGGTCGCCGGTGGCGGTCAGGCCGCTCACGTCGACTACGGTCTCCATGGTGAACGCCTCGGCCGGCGCGTCCTGGAGCAGGACGTTGCGCGCGTTGGCGTTGCCGGAGTGCATGTCGCCGCTGTACGCCTTGAGGCGCAGCTTCCCGTTCTCCACGGTGACGCCGGACGGCACCGGGCGCAGCACGTCCCACTTGGGCGAGAGCGCGTTGCCCACGAACTCGTCCGTCTGCCCGTACAGGCAGGTGTCGGGGCTCGGGTCGGAGACCTCGATCAGCACCCGTTCGCGGGTCACGTTGCCCGCGGAGTCCGTCACCGCGACGCTCGCCTCGTACGTGCCGGGCGCGTCGTAGGTGTGGCTGCGGGCGTGCTCGCCCGAGGCGGTGTCACCGTCGCCGAAGTCCCACTCGATCTCGAGCTCGGCGTCGCGGTCGGCGTCGTCACCCGCGGTCGCCTCGAAGTCGACCTCGAGCGGCGCGTCGCCGTCCTGCGGCGTCGCGTCGAGCTCGACCTCCGGGCCGCAGGACACCTCGAACCAGTGGAACGGCACCGTGCCGCCCGTCTGGTTCGTGCCGCCGCGGACGGCGAACATGCCGACCTTGACCGGCTCGCCGACCGTGCCGTACTCGGCGATGTTCGTCCACGCCTCACCGCCGTCGACCGAGTACTCGGCGACGATCACGCGGCTGTCGCTGCGCACGCGCAGCATCACGTCCGCGTCGGCCGGCAGGTTCGCGGGCGCCGGCGTGCCCGACGACGCCGGCGGGAACGCGGCGCTGCCGTTCTCGGTCGTCACGAACTCGAAGCGGCGGGCGCCCGCGTTCGTCTGGATGAAGGTCGCCTTGGCGAACACGTTGTTCGCGGCGGGCGGACCCTCCGACTTCCAGACGACGATGCCGGCCTGCTCGCCGTTCTGGTCGATCGCCGAGACGTTGAACTCGGTGGTCGCGGTCCAGCCGCGCTCGGGCGCGTCCCTCAGGACCACGTTCTGAGCCGTGGCCTGCTCGTTGATGAAGTCACCCGAGCGGATCTGGAGGTTCAGATCGCCGCCGGAGACCACCGCGCCCGGGCCCGCGGGCCGCAGGACCGTCCACTCCTCGCCGAGCTCGTCGCCGTCGAAGTCGTCGAAGGACGCCTCGGTGCACGGCGCGGTCGGCTCGCAGTCACCGGCGAGCTGGACGCGGAAGTAGTCGAACTTCGCGACGCGCTCGGCATCGCTCTGGAAGTAGGTGAGGCCGATGCGCACCTTGCCGCTGCCGGCGAGCTGGAACGGCCCCTGGATCGCGGTCCAGTTCTCGCCGTCCAGCGAGTACTCGGGCTGGAACGTCGGGTTCGGCCCGCCGTCGGAGTGCACGCGGATGTACACGTGCTGCGGCGGGTTGCTGAGCGTCCCGGCGTTGCCGCCCGTGGTCGACGAGCCGTTGGTGTTCGAGCGCTCGAACCAGAACTGGTTGTCGCCGCGCTTGTTGTAGACCACCTTGGCGAAGGCGTTCGGTCCCTCCGAGCGCCACAGCACGATGCCGACCTGGTCGCCGGTCACGGTCAGGTCGCTCACGTCGATGCGCGTCTCCGCGGTCCACGCGCCCTTCGGGATGTCCTGCAGGAGCACGTTGCGCGCGTTGGCGGTCGAGCCATGCATGTCGCCGCCGAACGCCCGCAGGCGCAGCTGCCCGTCCGCGACGCGCAGGCCGGTCGGGCTCGGCCGCAGGACGTCCCACTTCGGATGCAGCGCGTTGCCCTCGAACTCGTCCGACACGCGCGCCGTGCACGGGTCCTGCTCCGGGTCGTCCACGACCACGGTGTCGCCCGCGACCGTCGTGAAGCCGTCCGAGTTGGTGGCCGTCAGCGTCGGGCGGTAGACGCCCGGGTCGCTGTAGGTGTGGGTCTGCTGCAGGTCGCCGGTGGCGGTCTCGCCGTCGCCGAAGTCCCACTCGAGGTCGAGGTCCTCGACGTCGTGCGAGGTCGCCGCCTCGAGGTCGACCTCGAGCGGCGCGTCACCGCGGTCCGGCGTCGCGGTCACCTCGAGGTCGGGCCCGCAGACGACCGTGAAGTAGTCGAAGTACGCGTTGCCGCCGGCCGTGTCGTTGTCGGACGCCTTCAGGCCGATCTTCACCGGGCCCTCGAAGACGCGCGGCCCGCCGATCTGCGTCCAGGTGTCGCCCTCGTCCGCCGAGTACTCGGCGACCAGCGTGCGCCCGTCGAAGGTGGCGCGCAGGAGCACGGTCGCGTCCGCGGGCAGGCCTGCCGGAGCGGGCGCGATGCTCGCCGGAACCGAGTACACGTGCTCGCCGCTCGCGGTGGCGATGTGCTCGAACTGCCGGGCGCCGGTCGTCGCCTGGACGAAGACGATCTTCGAGAAGTTGTTCTGCGCGCGCGGCGGGCCCTCGCTCTGCCAGACCACGATGCCGGCCTGCTCGCCGTTCGCGTCGATCTCGGAGATGTCCAGGGCGGCGGTGATCCGCCAGCCGCCCGCCGGCGCGTCACGCAGGATCACGTTCTGCGCCGTGTTGGTGCCCTGGATCATGTCGCCCGGGAGGATCGGCAGCACGAGCCTGCCGCCGGACACGGCCGGGCCGCCGCCGTGGCGGCGCAGCACGTCCCAGCTCTCATGCAGGGCGTTGCCGTTGAACTCGTCGGTGCCGCAGGTCCCGGGAGCGGCGCCGGCCGTCACGCGGGCGCTCGCCACGGAGACGTTCCCCGACGAGTCGGTGACGGTCACGGTCGCGCGGTAGGTGCCCGGATCCTCGTAGGTGTGCGACTGGGTCTCGCCGCCGGTCGCGGTCTCCCCGTCGCCGAAGTCCCACTCGATCTCGAGGTCGCCCGCCTCATCGACGTCGTCCGCGATCTGCGCCTCGAAGTCGACGTCGAGCGGCTCGGGCCCGCTCGCGGGTTCGGCGCTCACGGAGACGTCCGGGCGGCAGTCCTCGGCCTCGAACCGGAAGAAGTCGAAGTGGACCCAGTTGCTGGTGTCGCCGCCGGCGAACGCCGTCGGGCCGACCCGCAGGTCGCCCGTGCTCATCTGGATCGGCCCGGCGATCGGGTTCCAGTTCTGGCCGTCGACCGAGTACTCGCCGGAGATCTGCGGCTGCGCCGCGCCGTTCGAGCTCACCCGGATCCAGACGTCGCCGGTGGCCTCCTCCACGACCCCGGTGTTCGGATAGCCGCCGCTGTTGTTGCTGTTCAGCGTGTACACCCGCTCGAACCAGCCGGCCTGCCCGCTGCCGTTGGACGTGCGGCGGTTGTAGACGTACTTGATGAAGGTGTTCTGGCCCGAGCCCTCGCCGGCCCAGACGACGATGCCGGCCTGCTGGCCGTCGCCGTTCAGCTCGGAGATGTCCACCTTGACCGTCGCGCTCCACGGGCCCTTGGGAGCGTCCTGGAGCGGCGTGTTGCGGGCATTCGCGGTACCGCCGTTCCAGTCGCCGCCAAGGACGCGGGCGCGGAACGCGCCGTCCTCGACGCTGTAGTTGGCGCGGCTCTCGCGCAGGAACGTCGGCCAGGTCGACGGGTCGATGGAGCTCCCGTTGAACTCGTCGCTTCCTGGACAGACGGCCGCCCCGGCAGCCGGTGCGGCCACCAGCAGGGCGGCGATGGATAGTGCGAGGCCCGCCCCCCTGCGAAGGACTCCCCGAGCATTCATTGACCTAGTTCCTCCCGAGATTCGTTGAATCCAAAGCCTTTGCGCCGCGCGTTTGCGCCGTGCGCTGCATGCGCGCGCGGCGGGGGCTCGGAGCCCCCGCCGCGCCTCGCGCTACTTCTTGACCTTCACCCGCGCGGTGACCGTGCGCTTCTCGATGCCCGGGCCCCTGGCGACGAACTTCACCTTGCTCGCCTTGCCGCGGGCGCCCTTCTGCACGCGCAGCGTGAACTTCCGCTTCACGGTCTGGCCGGCGTCGATGGTGGCCACGGTCACGCACTGCTTGCCCTTGACGGCGAGCCGCTTCTTCTGCGCCTTCACGCAGAGCTTCACGTTCTTCGCCGCCTGGTCGCCCTGGTTGGTGACCACGAACCGCAGGTTCACCCGCTTGGCCTTCGCCTTGACCGTCTTCTTGGCCGGCTTCACGCTGGCCGAGAGCGCCGGCGCGCCCGGCTCCTCGCCGGCGTCGCCGATGCGGAACGTGACGGTCTTCAGGTCCTCGGTGTGGCCGGCCGCGTCGACCGAGCGGAACTCGACCTTGTGCTGGCCCTCGCCCTCGACGACGATCGGCCCCTCGACCGCGCCCTCGATGAGCGGCAGGACGCGCACGTTGCGGTAGTCGATCAGGTCGTTCGAACCGTGGTTCTGGAGGCCGATGTAGCCGCGGTCGAACTGCCGCGCCTGCGTCGGCGGGTCACCGGCGCGCGACGAGTCCTTCGGGATCGAGTTGTCGAACTCGTTCAGGACCTGACCGTTGCGGATGACCGTGTAGTGCTGGCCCTCGACCCGGATCTCGTAGTCGACCCAGGTGCCGCGCGGCTGGATGCCCGCGTTCGGGGCCTCGACCGGAGCGAAGTTGTAGACCGAGCCGGTCTTCTGCCAGTCGCTCTGGTGGTCGTTGATCTGGATCTCGTGACCGCAGAACACCGCGACCCACGCGGGCTGGGTGGCCGCGGAACCGGTCCGGCTGCAGTGCGTGCCGGTCCAGGCGCCGGGGCCCGTCAGCGGCCGCTGGTCGAGCGGGATCCGCGGATCCGGGAACCGCACGAGGACGCCACCGTTGCCGTTGGACCCGCTGGACGAGTCACGCCACTGCAGGCGCAGGCGGAAGTCCTTGTACTCCTTCGGGTACCAGGCCATGCCCAGGCCACCCTGGGTGCGGAAGAACCCGCCGTCGTTCGGGTTGTACTGGAGCCCGCCCGGGCCGGCCTGGAGCCAGTCGTCGAGGTCGGACGCGTTCGTGCCGAGGATGGTCTCCTCCTTCACGTACGGCGTCCACTCGCCGCCGTCCACGCGGAACTGCGTCTCGACGACGCCCGAGCCGGAGCCGTCATCCGCGTCGAGCGTGATCTCGACCGGGCCGTTGTAGGACCCGTTCGGGCCGTCCGGCTCCTCCGGGCTCAGCGTGGCCGTGGTCTCCGGCGCGTTCTCGTCGATGCGCAGCTCGAGCGTCTTGGGCGCCTCCTCGTTGCCCGCGACGTCGACCGAGCGGTACCGGACCGTGCGCACGCCGTCGCCACCCACCGTGAACGGCTCGTCGTACTCGGTCCAGTCGCCGTTGTCGATGCGGTACTCGGTGCGCTCGACGCCCTCACCCTCGCCGTCATCGGCGGTCAGGGTCACCTCGACGGGCGACGTGTACCAGCCCTCCTCGCCGTTCGGCTCCTCGGGGTCGACCGTCGCCGTCGTGACCGGCGCCTTGTTGTCGCCGCCCGTCGAACACTCGGCGGGCTGCTGCGGGTCGGCGGACCCGGTCACGTGGAAGTAGTCGAACTGCACCGTCGCGTCCGACCCGGTCCCGTCGCGCTTGGCGAACAGGCCGATCTTGGTGACGCCGTTCGCACCCAGCGCGGACGCCGGGAACGAGGGCGCGTTCGCCGTGAACGTGATGCCGTCCAGCGAGTAGTACGTGCTGACGTTCGTCCCGTCGAAGACGGCGCGCACCCACACGTAGTCCGTCGGCGGGTTGAGCTTGCCGGAGTTCGGCCAGTTGCCGCCGTAGCTCCCGTTGACGGCGTTGTTCGTCGTCAGGGTCCGCTCCATCCAGATCCCGTTGATCGGGCTCCCGTTCAGCGGGTCGTTGATCTTGTACTGGATGGCGGCCTTGGCGAAGTAGTTCGGGTTGTTCTGCCCGAAGATCACCAGGCCGGCGGCGCGCCCGTCCACCGAGATGTTCGTGTGCTTGATCCGGGCGGTCACCGTCCACGGGCCAGAGGGCACGTCCTGCAGCAGGATGTTCTGCGCCGTGAAGTTGCCCTGGTAGACGTCGCCCTGCGCCATCGTCAGCGTCAGGTGGTCGTCACCGACGCTGCGCGCCGACGGGTTGTCGTTGACGATCTGCCACTTGCCGTCGAGCTGGTCGCCGCCGAAGTCGTCCGCCTGCGGCAGGCAGGTGCCGCCGCCAGCGGTGTTGTCGATCTCGAAGGTGACCGAGTTCGGCTCCTCGTGGTTGCCCGCGACGTCGATCGCGCGGTACTCGATCGTGTAGGTGCCGTTGCCGCTGACGTTGAACGGCCCGTCGTAGGTCTTCCAGACGTCGCCGTTGATGCGGTACTCGATGCGGTCCACGCCCGAGCCGCCCGGCTCGTCCTCAGCGGACAGCGTGACCTTGACGACGCCCTTGTACTTGCCGTTCGGGCCGTTCGGGGTCGCCGGGTCGAGCTCGTGCGAGCTCGTCGGCGGCGTGGTGTCGTTGGCGAAGACGTTCACCTTGATGGTCTTCGAGGCCTCCTCGCCGTCCGCGTAGGTGACGGTGAGCGTCACCTCGTAGGTGCCGTCCTCCTCGTAGCTGTGGGTCGGGTTCGGCTCGTTGCTCTTCGGCGAGCCGTCGCCGAAGTCCCACTCGTACGAGACGCCGCCGGACGCGCCGATCGAGAACTGGAACTCGCCGGCGCCGATCGCCTGGTACTGCGGATCGGGGCCCGGCGTGTCCGAGCAGTCATCGCAGGTCACGCGCCAGAGGCCATAGTTGCCGGCGATCGTGAAGAAGCCGCCGCCGTACGACTGCACGTACAGCGCCCCGTCCGGGCCGAACTTGGAGTCCATGTAGTTCCCGAACGCGGGGATGATCGACTTCATGTTGTCGGCCCACACGGGCAGGCCGCCCTCGCCCAGCTCGTCCTCGTCGAAGAGCAGGGCGTGGCGTATGTGGCCGTTGTAGTGGTCAACCACGATCGGCCGGTGCTCCCAGTACTCGGGCCAGCGGCCGTCGCCCTCCGGGGCGTCCTCGTCGTAGCCGTAGATCGGGCCCGACATGATCGCCTGGCTGCCGCCGCCGGTGGCGAACGGGCAGCGGTTGATCACCGTGCCGCTGTAAGTCGGCACACCGCTCGGGGTGCGCTGGAAGTCGGGGCAGCCGCCGCCCGGGCCGTACCAGAGGTTGACCGGGGTGATCGGCGGCAGCTCGACCAGGCCCGTGTTGTTGGTCGAGTGGTTGCGCGGGTTCTCGCAGTCGTACCACCCGCCCGTGCCGTTCGGGCCCGACACGTAGCCCTCAGGCGTGTCGTTGCGCAGCGCGTCGTTCGGCAGGCGGTCGCGGTACGGCTGGTGGTTGCCCATGCAGTACGGCCAGCCGTAGTTGCCCGCCTTCGGGATCGCGGCGAACTCCTCGTACTTCGCCGGGCCCTGCGTCGGGTCCGGGGAACCCGCGTCGGGGCCGACCCAGGCCGTGTACGGGATGTCGGTCTTCGGGTCGATGTTCAGGCGCGAGGGGTTGCGGAGGCCCATCGCGTAGATCTCCGGGCGCGCCTGGTTGCCGTTGCCCTCCTCGCCCGTGAACAGGTTCGGCCCGTTCGGGGAGTCCTCGTCGGGCAGCGTGTAGGTCGTGCCCGGCCCGATCGGCGGCTGCTCCCCGTCGGGGATGTCGTCGATCGGGTTGATGCGGAGCATCTTCCCGTTCAGGTCGTTGGTGTTGCCCGCCGTGCGGCGCGCGTCGCGGTAGGAGATGTTGTTGTCGCCGCAGTGGCTGGCGGTCGCCTCGTTCGGGTTGCCGGTCGGGCAGCGCACCGTCTGGTAGTTGCCCGAGTAGTTGCCCTGCGAGGAGTTCGTGTCACCGGTGGTGATGTAGAGGTTCCCCTCGGAGTCGAAGCCCATGCCGCCGCCGCGGTGGCAGCACGAGTAGATCTGGCTCTCCCACTCGAGGATGATCACCTCGGAGTCGAAGTCGATCTGCTTCGTCTCGAGGTCCATCGTGAACCGCGAGATGCGCGGCTTCTGCATCTTGGTGACGCGCCGCTCCGCGCCGTCCGGCAGGCCCGCCGGCTGCGCGTTCGGGTTGAACGACGGGTAGTAGAAGAAGTAGATGTGGCCGGTCTCCATGAAGTCCGGCGCCACCGCGACGCCGAGCAGGCCGGTCTCGATCTTGTGGCTCGAGCCGGTCTCGGCGCCGCCGCCCTTGTTGCCGTAGACGTCGAAGATCGCGGCGGTCGTGACCCCGCTGTTCGCCTGCTGCTCGGGGTCCCAGACGTGGACCGTGCCGCAGCCCTTGCCGACGTCGGGGCTCGCGTAGTTGTGGTTGTAGTTGGTGTCGCCGCAGTTGGCGCGGCCGATGTAGATGACCCAGCCGTTCGGGGCGATCGAGAGGCCGTGCGGCTCGCCCGACTGGTTGAGGGCGGTGGCCGGGTTGTTGTTCTGGGTCAGCTTGGTGGCCGTGTAGAAGGAGTTGATCGTGGCCTTGCAGTTGCCGCGCACGAGCCCGGCCGCCCACTGGATGGCGCCGCGGAGGTGGCCCTCCATCGCCTCGTCGTAGCTGCTCACGGTGCGGCCGAGCCCGGTGTAGACCGAGCGACCGCCCTGGAAGTCGCGGCACCAGGCGAGCGGCCGGTCGATGCTCTGGTCGGTGCCGTCGCCCGGGAACTCGCCGGAACGCACGCGGATCAGCGTGTGGACGCTGCCGGTCGGGTTCGACTGCCAGTTGTAGAAGGCGTCGTTCCGCTGGCTGGTCAGCGGGAAGTCGCGGGAGGCGGGATGCACGCGGTCGCCGGCGACCACCGTGTAGGTGCCGTTCACGGTGCCGGTCGGGCGCGCGCCGATCAGGCCGTTGAAGAAGGTGACGCCGGTCTCGGCCTCAGCGGAGGAGCCGATCCCGACGAAGCCGTTGCCCGCCTGGATGAAGGCTTGGAGGGCGTTCTCCTGGGAGGAGTTCAGGGTGTCGCCCGTGACGTTGAGGAAGACGACCGCCTTGTAGTTGGCGAGGTTCTCCGCCGTGAACGCGGACGGGTCCGTCGTCGCCTCGATCTCGAAGTCGCCGTCCTCGGCCGCCGCCTCGAGCGCGTCGAGGCCTGCCTCGATGGTCGCGTTCGGGGTCGGGTGAAGCACCAGGACCTTGGCGTCCTGCGCGAACGCGGCCGGGGCACACACGAGCAGCAGCACGAATGCGAACAGGCCCGCAAGCGTCGCCTGCAGGGGACGCATACGTCCGCCGGGTCCGTGACCGCCAACAGCGATCGCACGGAATCGGTTCAGCCAGAGCAAGCCGCGCGCGTGCGCGAGCGGTGGCACCATGAAGCGCTCCTCCTCCTATTCACCTTTCGCCCCCCGGGGAGATTGGGGGGCCTCCTCCAAGCTCTCCGGTCAGACCCGCTTCTGACCGAAGTTCGGCAGAAGTCAACCACATCTCGCCGGACTGCGTCAATACCCAGTCGATCAAGCCCCGAAAACCTGCATGAGCATTGGCCGCCCGACATGCTTCCGCCGCGGGCCGTTCAATCCACGTTGCCGGAGATCGGCAACCAGGGCTGAACGCGCGGCCGCTCGCGCGGGGCGTCAGCCCACGTCGCCGGATTCCGGCGGCCAGGGCTGGACGGTCAGCTTCGTGGGGCGCTCAGGCGCGCTGGGAGGGCTCGACGAGCTCGCCGTCGACGGTCTCGACCGACTCGACGACGGGCTCACCGATCTGGGCGGAGGCCGCCTCGGCCTTGTCGACGCCCTTCTTCTCGCCCTTGCCGGTGATCGAGTCCTTGAACTCGCGCATGCCCGTCCCGAGCGAGCGCCCCAGCTCGGGCAGGCGCTTCGGCCCGAAGATCACGAGGGCGATGACGAGAACGATTGCGAGCTCGAGGGGTCCGATGTTCGGCATGGTGGCGGCACTCTACCGAGAAGTCGGAAGCAATTCCATCCCGGTCGCTACTTGACGCGTGCGGCGAAGCTGCGCTCGCCGGCCACGGTCGCGCTCAGCCTCCAGGACGTGCCCTTGCGGCGCTTGAGGCGCACCGGGATCCGGATGCCGACGCCGGCCTTGGCGCTGCGGCTCGCGAGCGTGCGCCAGCCCGCCTTGCGCTTCACCTGGACGCGGACCTTGCCGCCGACCGGAGGCCTCACCCAGACCTTCACCGTCCGCCCCGCAGCGCGCCTCGCGACCGCGGGGAAGCGGAAGGCGCGGAAGGCGGGCTTTCGGGTGCCGTCCACGAAATAGACGCCGCTCGCGGTCGCCGAACCGGCGGAGCCGGGGTCGAACGGCTGGTCGCGTATCTGGAGGTTGATCGCCGCGCTCGCCCCGCCGCGCCAGTACCGGAAGAGGCTCTCCGCGATCCAGCGGGCGTGCTTGCGCACCGGCACCCCGTTCACCGTGTCGGGCGGCCGGCTGTCGTACCAGAACTCGGTGACCCAGAGCGGCCGCCGCCCCGCGGGGCGGATCGTGCGCTTGCGCTCCGCCGCGCGCAGGACGCGCCGCAGCGCGCCCATGTCCGGCGTGGTCACGTCGTCGGGGTGCACGGCGCTGCGGCCCGGTCCGCCCGAGGTGTTGATCGGGTGGTGCGCCAGCACGTCGAGCTTGGCCTTGTTGGGGCAGCGGCGCTTGCGCAGGGCCTTGCGCCCCTTCAGGCAGAGCACCGACCGCCAGAACGCGAGCGGCCGCACCCGCTTACCGCCGGGCGGGTCGCCGTAGGGCCCGGTGCCGGCCGTCACGACCTTCTGGTTCGCGCCCGCGCGCCTGACCCCCGCGTAGAACGCGTTCAGGAGCTTCCGGTAATGGCCGGGGCTGACCGCCCGCTTGCCCTTGTACTGGGGCGCAAGGTACGTCGACAGGTTGGGCTCGTTCCAGGCCTGCAGGAACTGGACGCGCGGCAGGACCCCGCCGGCACCGGGGTTGAAGGTGCCGCTGTAGCGTCTGGCGAGCGCCGTCGCGAAGCGGCCGAACGCCTTCGGCTTGGGCTTCCAGGCGCCGGGCGTGACGCCGCCCGGGCGGTTCGCCCCCTCGGCCCAGGAAGGCGCCCCGCGCGCGGTGATCATGATCCGCAGTCCCTGCGCGGCCGCCGCGCGGACGGCGGCGTCGATGCGCGAGAAGTCGTAGGCAGGGTCGGCGGGGGACTCGGGGTTCGCGGGCTTCGTCGGCGCGACCGCGCGCCACTGCAGGTTGATGCGCACGAGCTCCGCCCCGGCCTCGCGGGTGCGCTCGAACCACAACGCGCGGTCGGGGCTCGCGACGTACATCGCCGTGTCCCCGAACCCGGTCGCGAGCGGGCGCGCGGCCTGGGCGCTCGCGGGCGCCGCCAGCACCGCACCCGCGGCGAGGGCCGCGGCCAGCCATCCCTGCAGACGCTTGGACGTCACCGCCATCCTGCCGCTTCGCACCCTACCGAGCGCCACGGGCTCACGAGCCGAACGGCGAGGCGGACGCCCCCGGCGGGTTGCTCAGGTTGCAGACCTGCCGGTCGCCGCCGAGCGCGCGGGCGATTGCCTCCCCGGTGGCGGTCAGCGCCCCGAGCAACGTCTCGGGCTCGCCGTCCTCCTCGCCGAGGGTGTCGACCCAGAGCGGTCCCGCGAGGGGCACGCCGAGCTCCAGGGCGAGCCGCTCGAGCTCGTCCTCGCTCACCCCCGCCTCACCGAACACGGCGCGCACGCCCAGGCCGCGCAGCCGCTCGAGCAGGTGGTCGGCGCGCTGGTCGCCGAGCCCGCCCGTGGTGGCCGAGCCGTACACCGAGCCCGCGAAGGCGACGTGGTAGCGGTCGGCGAAGATCCGCATTGCGTCGTGCGCGGCGAAGAGCTGGCGCCGCTCCTGCGGGATCGAGCTCATGCAGAAGGAGAGCCGCGCGTCAAGCTCCGCCACCCGATCGGCGAGGCCCTCGGCGTTGCGGCCGTACTCCGCCGCGCCGTCGGGATCGGCCTCGGAGAGCGCGCTCGTGATCACGAGCGCGGCGTCGGCGATGTTGCCGAGGTCCAGCCACCAGTGGGGGTCGGGATCGCCGCCCCGGCGCGTGCTCAGGTTCGGGACGGCGTCGATCAGCGCCACCCGCTTGGCCGCCCCCACGGGCGGGACGACGTCCTCGAGCCACGCGTCGTAGTCGCCGCCCGCCCGGAACGCGACCGCCGCGCCATCGGTGCGCTCGGCCGCGTCGTCGGGCGGCACGAACGTGTGCGGGTCGGCCTTGGGCGGCGCGAGCGTCACAACCTCGACGCGCTCACCGCCGACCGAGCGCACGAGGTCGGCGACGATCGGCGTGCTCGCGACCACCTTGACCTCGCCGCCCCCGTCCCCGCCGCGGCTTGCGACGAACGCGACGAGCGCGGCGGCCAGCACCAGGGCGGCGAGCACCGCGATCAGTGGCCTCCTGCGGTTCATGTGCCGAGCGTAGGCAAAGGCGAAGCGCCCACGCGGCCGCTCGTGCGCGGCCGCGCGGGCGCGAGGTCGGCCTTGCGAAGGCGGCCTACTTCTTCTTGACCTTGACCTTGGCCTTGACCGTCTGCTGCGGCGCGTTGCTCGCGGTGACGACGAGCTTCACGTTCACGGCCTTGCCCTTCGCCTTCTTGGTCGGCTTGAGCTTGAACGCCGCCTGCTTCTTGGCGCCGGCGTTGACCGACTTGAGGTTCGCGCAGGCCTTGCCCTTGACCTTGAGGAGCTTCTTGGGCGCCTTGACGCACACCTTCACCTTGGCCGCGGCCGCGTCGCCGACGTTCTTGACGATCGCCTTGAGGTTGGCGGCCTTGCTCGGCTTGACGGTCACGTTCTTCGGCTTCGCCGCGACCTTCAGCGCGGGCTCGGGGACGGGCTCGGGCCCGGGGTCATCGGCCTGCACCGTGACGGTGCCGTACATCTCCGAGGAGTGCACCTCGCAGTAGAAGAAGTAGGTGCCCGGGGCGTCGAACGTGTACTCGTGCCAGCCCGGGGCAGGGGACACACCGCCCAAGCCGTCGGGAGAGAAGTACTCGGAGCGGCTCAGCTCGTCCGCATTCCAGTCCGGGCCGTCGAAGACCACCACGTTGTGGGTGGCCGCGATCGGCCCTCCCGCGGCGTTCGGGTGGAAGGTCCAGCGCACGGTCTCGCCCGGCGCGATGGTCACCTCGGCCGGCGTGAAGTGGTTGTTCGAGTCGTCGGCCTTGATCTCCACGTCGAACGCGAGCGCCCCGCTCGGCGCCGCGAGAGAGATACCCAGCGCGGCCGTGGCCACCAGCCCGCTGAGGCCCCGCCTGATGCTCATCGAAAAATCTCCTTTCGTCCTTCCGCTTGGTCTGCGCGGACAGCCGCGCGATCGCACTCCACCAGCGCCGGGGCCGCACGCAACCCCGAGGCCGGCCGAGCCTGATCGCATCCGTGCCGGCCGCACAAGCCACCTCCAAACCGGGGTTGCCGGACGGTCCTCCTCCCGGCTAGCTCATGTGTGAGCTTTTCCAAAAGCTAACGGCTCCGCGCCGGTTGTCAAACAGCTTTCGCCGGAGAGCGCGAAAAAGTCGCCCGCCAAGCGCGCTCGCCCAGCCGAACCGCGATCGCCGGCACGAGCAGTGCCCGCACGAGGAAGGTGTCGATCAGAAGGCCGAGCGCGACCGTGAAGCCGACCTGGAACAGCGCCTCCAGCTCGAGCGCCATCAGCGCGCCGAAGGTCCCGGCGAGGATCAGCCCGGCGCCCGTGATCACCCCGCCCGTGCTGGTGAGCCCCGCGCCGACGGCCTCGGCGGCGGGCAGCCCGCGCTCGCGCTCCTCGCGGATGCGGCTCAGGAGGAAGACGTTGTAGTCGACGCCCAGGCCCACGAGGAAGATGAACGCGAAGATCGCGAGGCTCGGGTCGCTGGCCGGCTGCCCGAAGAGGTGCGTGAAGGCGAGCGAGCTCAGGCCCAGGGCGCAGCCGAACGAGAGGAGCACGGTCGCGACGACGTAGAGCGCCGTGGCCAGGGCGCGGAAGACGAAGAACATGATCGCCATAACCAAAAGCAGCGCGACGGGGACGATGATCAGGGCGTCGCGCCGCATCGCCTGGGCGGTGTCGTAGCTCTCCGCGGCGAAGCCGCCGAGGGCGGCGACCGGCTCCCCGTCGAACCCCACGTCGGCCTTCGCCCGCTCGACCAGGCGGCCGAGCTCCTCCCTGATCACGGGGATCTGGTCGCGCGCCCGGTCGGAGAGCGGGTCCACCCGCAGGTGGGCCTCGGCGAGGACGAGCTCGCCGATCGGCACCTCGGGGTCCTCGTCCAGCGCGCCGGAACCAGCGCTCCAGTCCACCCGCTCGAACTCCTCCAGCTCGTTCAGGCCCGAGATCACCGGCCCGGAGATCTCCTGGCTCAGCACGAGGTCGAGGGGCGCGGTCCGGCCGGGCGGGAACTTCGCGCGGATCACCTCCTGCCCGCGCACCGAATCGGGCTCATCCCCGCGGAAGGCGTCGGCGAAGGTGAGCGTCTCGCGCCCCTCGAGGTTGCCGAGGCAGCCGCCCACGAGGACCGCGGTGACCGCAGCCGCGACCGCGACCGGCCGGGCCTCCACGAGCCGCGCCGCCCCCCCCGCC
>PKER01000361.1 GCA_002919115.1 bacterium | reverse complement strand
CCGCCCTCGGCGGGCGCCCGCTGCGGCAGGTACACGCGTCCGGTCTCGAACAGCGCGACCGAGTCGATGTCGCGCGCGGTGTTGTGCTGCGCCGCGTCGAGCAGCCCGCCCAGCAGCGTCGTGCGCATCACCGAGTGCTCCTCGCCGAGCGGGTTGGCGATGCGGATCACCCGGCGCCGCTCGTCGTCTGCGGGCAGGCGCAGCTTGTCGGCCACCGAGGGCGAGCCGAAGCCCCAGGTGATCGCCTGGTTGAAGCCGAGCGCGGCGGCCTCGTCCTCGGCGAGCCGGCGCAGGCGCTGCTCGCGCACCAGCCCGCCGCGCTCGCCGTGCGCGGGCAGCGTGCGGGGCAGCCGGTCGAGGCCGTAGAGGCGGCCGACCTCCTCGATCAGGTCGATCTCGCGCGTCACGTCGTAGTGGCGCTCGGGCGTGACCGTGACCCGCAGGTCGTCTGAACCCTCCGGCTCCACCTCGAAGCCGAGCCGGCGCAGGCTCTCGGCGGCCTCGTCGCGCGGGATCTCCACGCCCAGGATCCGCGGCACGCGCGCGCCGCGCAGCGTGAGCCTGTGGGGCTCGGGGATCTCGGCGGCGACGTCGATCGTGCCCGGCGCGAGCTTCGCGTCGGCCAGCTCGACCAGCAGCCGCGAGGCGACGCGCTGCGCGCGCATGGTGAGCTCCGGGTGGAGCTGCTTCTCGAAGCGCGAGGAGGCCTCGGAGCGCAGCCCGAGCATGCTCGAGGTGCGCAGGATATTGACCCCGTTCCAGGTGGCGGCCTCGAGCAGCACCCGCGTGGTGCCGTCGGAGACCTCGGAGACCTGGCCGCCCATGATTCCCGCGATCGCGCTCGGCTGCTCGCGGTCGGCGACCACGACCGACTCGGAGTCCAGCGTGCGCTCGACGTCGTCGAGGGTCTTCATCCGCTCCCCGTCGCGGGCGCGGCGGACGATGACGGCGCCGCCGGGCACGCGGTCGAGGTCGAAGGCGTGCAGCGGCTGCCCGATGAGCAGCATCACGTAGTTGGTGATGTCGACGACGTTCGAGATCGGCCGCTGGCCCGCGGCCATGAGCCGCGCCTTCAGCCACAGCGGCGAGGGGCCCATGCGGACCTCGGTGAAGGCTCGCGCCGTGAAGCGCGGGCAGAGCTCGGGCACCTCGACGGTCACCGAGGCGAGCTCGTGCACGTCGGTCGGGCCGGTCGGCTCGGCGTCCTGCTCCCACGGCGGCGGGGCGAGCGGCGCGCCCGTGATCGCGTGCACCTCGCGGGCCACGCCCCAGACGCCCAGGCAGTCCGGGCGGTTCGGGTTGAGGTCGAGCTCGAGCACCTCGTCGGAGATCGAGACGACCTCGGCGAGCGGCGTGCCCGGCTCGGGGCCCGCGCCGTCGGTGCCGAGCACGGCGATCCCGTCGGCGTCGTCGCCGATCTCCATCTCGGCCTCGGACAGGATCATCCCGTTCGACTCGATCCCGCGCAGCTTCGCCTTGCCGAGCTTCTGGCCACCGGGCATCACCGCGCCCGGCAGGGCGACCATCACGGTCTGGCCCGCCGCCACGTTCGGGGCGCCGCAGACGATCGTGCGCTCGCCGTCGCCCGTGTCCACCTGGCAGACGCGCAGGCGGTCGGCGTTCGGGTGCTGCTCGGCGCTCAGCACGCGACCGATCACGAAGCCGTCGGGCGAGGGCGCGCCGAAGCGGGAGACGCGCTCGACCTCGAGCGCGCGCATCGAGAGCAGCTCGGCGACCTCCTCGGCGCTCAGGCCGGGATCGCAGTACTCGCGCAACCAGGAGAACGGGACCTTCACGGCATCACCTCATCCATCAGAACTGCTCCAGGAAGCGCACGTCGTTCTCGTAGAAGATCCGCAGGTCGGGCAGGCCGTGCTTGAGGAAGGCGATGCGCTCGATCCCCATGCCGAAGGCGAAGCCCTGGATGCGCTCCGGGTCGTAGCGGCCGTCGCGCACGAATCCGAAGACGTTCGGGTCCACCATGCCCGCGCCCAGGATCTCGATCCAGCCGGTGCCCTTGCAGACGCCGTCGCGCGAGCCGTCCGGCAGCTTGCCCGTGCCGTTGCAGCGGAAGCACGAGACGTCGACCTGCACGCTGGGCTCGGTGAACGGGAAGAAGTCGGGCTTGAGCCGCGTCTCGCGCTCCGGGCCGAACAGGGCGCGAGCCACCTCCTGCAGCGTGCCGGCCAGGTCGGCGAGCGTCACGTCCTCGCCCACCGCGAGCCCCTCGACCTGCGAGAACATCGGCAGGTGCGTGGCGTCCATCGTGTCGCGCCGGTAGACGGTGCCGGGCACGATCACGAACAGCGGCGGCTCGGAGACCTCCATCGCGCGCACCTGGTTCGGCGAGGTGTGGGTGCGCAGCAGCACGTCGCGCGGCCCCGGCGGCAGGCCCTCCTCGTTGCGCACGCCGTCGGGCAGGCTCTGCGGGTCGATGTAGAAGGTGTCCTGCAGCATCCGCGCCGGGTGCCCGGGCGGGTGGTTGAGCGCGGTGAAGTTGTAGAAGTCGTGCTCGACCTCGGGCCCGTCGAGGACGCGGTAGCCGAGGCCGGCGAAGATGTCCTCGATCTCGCGCCGCGTCTGCGTGATCAGGTGCAGGTGCCCCGTGCGCACCGGGCGCGTGCCCGGTAGCGTCACGTCGACGCGGTCGGCCTCCAGCCTCCGCTGGAGCTCCGCCGCGGCGAGCGCCTCGTGGCTGCACTCGAGCGCCTCCTCGAGCGCCCCGCGCACCCGGTTCGCCTCCTTGCCCACGGGCCCCCGCTCCTCGGGCGGCAGCGAGCCGATCCCGCGCAGGATCCCCGTGAGCTCCGACTTGCGGCCGAGGTACTTGACCCGCAGCTCTTCGAGCGCGGCGGTGTCGGCGGCGGCTGAGATCGCCGCCGTCGCCTCGGCCTCCAGCTCCTTGATCCGTGCCAGCGTGCTCATCAGTCCCCTCTTTCGGCGGTCGCCGAATTTATCCGCTCCAGCGCGATCGCCGCCGCCGCGCCGACGTTGAGCGAATCCACTCCTGCGCGCAGCGGGATCGTCCAGCGCACGTCGCAGGCCCGCGCGACCTCCTCCGGGAGCCCCTCGCGTTCCGCCCCCAGGCACAGCGCCACGGGCGGCTCGAGGGGCGCCGGCGGCTCTCCCCCGCGCGCGACGAGCGCGACGCGCGGCGCGGGCGTCTCCTCGATCCCGGCGCGCACCGGGCGCACCGAGAACACCGAGCCCATGCTGGCCCGCACCGCCTTGGGGCCGTAGGGGTCCGCGCAGCCCGGCCCCAGGGCGAGCGTCGCGCCGGCGAGCGCGTGGGCCGAGCGCGCGATCGTGCCGACGTTGCCGGGGTCGCCCACGCCGTGCAAGTAGACGCACACCGGCCCGGCGGGCGGCTGCGGCTCTGGGATCGGCCAGACGGCGATCACGCGCGTGCCCGAGCCCAGCGTCGAGGCCCGGGCGAGCAGCCCGGGCTCGACCTCCTCGCCGTCGAGGCCGGAGCCCGCGGCGACGAGGACGAACCGCGGCTTCGCGCCCGCAGCGAGGCCCGCCTCCAGCAGGTCCTCGCCCTCGGTCACGAACAGGCGCTCGCGCTCGCGGTGCTTGCGCTGCTGCAGGGCCCGTACCAGCTTGAGCTTCTCGTTGTCCTTGCTCGTGATCACCTGCGTTGCGTCCGTCCGCTTTCTCCCAACAAAAAGGGCGCCTCGCTGGGCGCCCGGTCGGATTCGCTCGGCGGTCTGGGATCGGTCAGGCCGCCGCGGCCTCCCGGGCTACCTCCGCGAATCGGCGAAACGCCTCGGCATCGCGCACGGCGATGTCCGCGAGCATCTTGCGGTTGACCTCGACGCCGGCCTTCTTGAGGCCGTGCATGAGCTCCGAGTAGCTCAGGCCCTCGCGCCGGGCGGCGGCGTTGATGCGCACGATCCAAAGACGCCGGAAGTCGCGCTTGCGGCGCTTGCGGTCGCGGAAGGCGTAGTTGCCCGACCGCATGACCTGCTCGTTCGCGAAGCGGTACGAGGAGTGCTTGCGGCCGTAGTAGCCCTTGGCCGCGTCCAGCGTCTTCTTGCGCCGCCGCTTGCGGGCGACGGCGTTGGTTGCGCGCGGCACTTAGCCTCGCCCTCCCAGCAGGCCGCGGACGCGCTTCGAGTCCTGCGGCGAGATCTCCGAGGGGTTCGCCATCCGGCGCTTGCGCTTCGGCGACTTCTTCTCGAGGATGTGGCTCGAGTAGGCGCGCCGGCCGCGCAGCTTGCCCTTGGCGGTCTTGCGGAACCGCTTCTTGGCGCCGGAATGTGTCTTCATCTTGGGCATGCGGCGCCTTATTAGAGCAGACGCGCGGACGTAACTGCGGCGACGCGGCGAAAACCGCATCGCCAAGCCCCGCCGAGCGCGCGATTCCGCTGCAATACGCGACGTTTTCGCACGCTCGGCGCGGGCCGGGCGGCGGGCCCTCACGCACGACGCGCCCGCCACCCGGTCCCCGGGCCTAGCCGGCCTTCTGGAGGTTCAGGCGACTCACGCTGGAACCGCCGCAGCCGAAGGACTCGCCGAAATCGATGCTTCCGTCGTTGTCGGAGTCCTTCCAGCCCCCGACCGCGATCATGACGCGCGGCTCGATGTCGTCCGGGTCAGGCGTGGTCGCGAGCGAGGTCTGGCGCAGGAACACCCTGGAGACGGCCTGCTTCTTGCTCACGCCCTTGTTGTTGAACTGGTTCGGCGTCGAGAGCGCCTTCACCCTGATGTCGGCGTCGTCGTCGAACACCTCCCTCACGTCGAGCTGGCCGCACGTGCCGTTGTCCTGCACGTGGGAGGTGATCTCGCTGTTCGGGACGAGCTGCTTGGGCTTCTTGCCGAACGCGCGCTTCAGGTCGAACTTCCCGGTGTTGCCGACGGAGAGGCCGCTGTCCTTGTCCCACGCGACGAGGACGAAGAAGTACTCCTTGGCCTTCTGCGTCACGTGCGAGCGGACGGTGACCGGGGTCCTGCTCACCTTCGGTGCACCGGGCTTCAGCTTGGTCTTGGCGATCTGGTAGCCGGACATCGACCAGCAGCCAGACGCCGCGAGCGCAACCAGCCCCGCGAGTGCCACGGCCGCCACTGGGCGCCAGTACCTCATTTTCGTTCCCTCCTCGGTCCCCCTAGGGTTACACGGACGAGACGGGAAACTCCCTGACGAGCCGCTGCGAGCGTAACCCGCCCGCGGGGAGCGGGTCAACCCCCGGTCACCGGTTCCGGCTGCCGAGCCCGAACCCCCGCCGACCGCGCGATTCCGTTGCACGCGCGGCGCGGCGATGCGGCGGTTCGGCTGACGCGGCGGTTCAGGGCACGAGCGAGCGCAGGCGCTCGGCCCGGACCGGCGAGAGGTCCACCTTGCCGCGCACCCGGAACGAGGTCAGGGTGAAGCCCGTGCATTCGTAGGCGTCGTCGCTTGTGGCCGGGTCCTCTGGGATCCCGTCGCCGTCGTCGAGCCACGCGCCGCTGTAGAAGGCGCCGACGAACCCGCCGCCCGGCGCCTTGCGGCCGACCTTGACGGGCAGCTGCGCCTCGACGAACTTGCGGCCCGCGTTGGGCTGCCGGCCCTTGGTCCTCCACACGAGGACGTCGCTCCCGGCCGGGATGTCCGCACAGAACTCGCCGCCCGCCGGGATCCACTCGGCGAGCGCGGGGTCCGCGATCATCTTCTTCGGCTTGCGGCCAAGCACCTTCGTGGTGTCCCACTTGGGCGCCCTGAGCGCGGCCACGACGAGCCCGATCTTCTTCCCCACGGGGAGTCCCCTTCCGTTGCGGACGAGAGCGGGCAGCGTAACCCACGCGGGGGATGCCCGGCGTTGCGGTGGCGCTCAGCCGCCGCGCTTGCCGTTGCCGCCGGAGGTCTCGGCGGCTTCCTTGCGCTCACGCAGAAGCTCCTTGGACGGCGCGAGCAGCATGTGCATGTTGCGGCCCTCCTGGAGCGGCGCCTGCTCGATCACGGCCATCCCGTCGAGGTCCTCGAAGAGGCGCTCGAGCAGCGCCCGGCCGCGCTCGGGGTGCGACTGCTCGCGGCCGCGGAACATGATCGTCACCTTGACCTTGTCGCCGTTGCGCAGGAAGCGCTCGACGTGCCCCTTCTTCGTGGAGTAGTCGTGGTCGGCGATCTTCGGCCGCAGCTTGATCTCGCGGACGTTGATCTGCTGCTGGTGCTTGCGGGCGGCCTTGGCCTTCTGCTCCTGCTCGTACTTGTACTTCGAGTAGTCGAGCAGGCGGGCGACGGGCGGCCGCGAGTTGGGCGCCACCTCGACCAGGTCGAGGTCCCGCTCCTGCGCCATCCGCAGCGCGGTCTGGGTGTCGACGACGCCGATCTGCTTGCCGTCCTCGTCGATCAGGCGAACCTCACGAACGCCGATGCGTTCGTTGATCCGGGTCTGATCCCGTTCCGGCATGCGCCGGTCAAAACGCTTCGGAACCGGCACTAGTGGATGCGGGCGCCTAGCTTCAAGCCGGCTGCTTCTCGGGGGAACGGAGTGGGCCTTGCATGCGTGATGGGCACGGGAGCGATCAGCTGCGCTCTGTGGTCTGGGTGCCCTTCATTCGGATCTCAGTATAGAGCCGCTCGACGAGCTCGGCGAGCGAATGTTCGCCGAGGTCGCCTTCGGCGTGCGAGCGGACCGACACCTTGCCCGACTCGAGCTCGCGGTCGCCGAGGATCACCATGTACGGGAGCTTGGCCAGCTCGGCGTCGCGGATCTTGCGCCCGACCGACTCGGTGCGGTCGTCGGTGCGCACGCGCAGGCCGGCGTCGGCGAGCTCCGCGGCCACCTGCCGGGCGCGCTCGTTGTGGCGGTCGGCGACGGGGAGGACGGCGATCTGCACGGGCGCGAGCCAGGTCGGGAAGCGCCCGCCGTAGTGCTCGATCAGGATGCCGGCGAAGCGCTCCATCGAGCCCAGGAGCGCGCGGTGGATCATCACCGGCCGGTGCTCGGCGTTGTCGGCGCCCTGGTAGGTGAGCTGGAAGCGCTCGGGCATGAAGAAGTCGAGCTGGCAGGTGCCGAGCTGCCAGGAGCGGCCGAGCGCGTCGGTCACGTGGAAGTCGATCTTGGGGCCGTAGAAGGCGCCGTCGCCCGGGTTGACCTGGAACTCGCGCCCCTGGCCCTCGAGCGCGTCGGCGAGCGCCCTCTCGGCGCGCTCCCACTGCTCGGCGGTGCCGATCGACTTCTCGGGCCGCGTCGAGAGCTCGACGCGCACGTCGGTGAAGCCGAAGCGCGCGTACAGCTCGTCGATCGCCTCGCAGATCGAGTTGACCTCCTCGGGCACCTGGTCGAAGGTGCAGTAGACGTGCGCGTCGTCCTGGGTGAACGAGCGCACCCGCAGCAGGCCGTGCATGACGCCCTCGCGCTCGTGGCGGAAGACCGCGCCGTACTCGGCGAGGCGCAGCGGCAGGTCGCGGTAGGAGCGCGGCTCGGACGCGAAGACGAGGCAGGCTCCCGGGCAGTTCATCGGCCGCAGCGCGAACTCCCGGTCCCCGACCTCGCTGAAGTACATGTTCTCGCGGTAGTTGTCGTAGTGGCCCGAGCGGTGCCACAGCTCCACGTCCATGACCTGCGGCGTGCGGATCTCCTGGTAGCCGCGCTTGCGGAGCTGCTCGTCGACCTCGCCCTGGATCAGGCGGAAGAGCGTCGTGCCGTTCGGCAGCCAGAACGGCATGCCCGGCGACTCCGGCCGCAGGCGGAAGAGCCCGAGCTCGGGGCCCAGCTTGCGGTGGTCGCGCGCCCGCGCCTCCTCCATGCGCCGCTCGTGCTCGGCCAAATCCTCCTTCGAGAGGAAGGCCGTGCCGTAGATGCGGGTGAGCATCTGGCGGTTCTCGTCGCCGCGCCAGTACGCGCCCGCGACCGAGTTCAGCTTGAACGCCTTGATGCGCTTGGTCGAGGGGCCGTGCGGGCCCAGGCACAGGTCGGTGAACGGCCCGTTGCGGTAGAGCGAGACGGTCTTCACGCCCTGCTCGCGGACCAAGTCCTCGATCAGCTCGACCTTGTAGGGCTGGTCTTCGGCGCGGAAGCGCTCGAGCGCCTCCTCGACCGGGACGTCCGTGCGCTCGAAGGCCTCGTCGGCGGCGATGTGCTCCGCCATGACCTTCTCGATGCGCTCGAAGTCGTCCTCGTTGGGCCGGTAGCCGTCCGGGAACTCGAAGTCGTAGTAGAAGCCGTCCTCGATCGCCGGGCCGATCGAGACCTTGGTGCCCGGGTAGAGCTCGAGCACCGCCGTGGCGAGCACGTGCGCCGCGTCGTGGCGGATCAGGGGCAGCGCGTCGGGGTCGCGCTCGGTGACGATCTCGATCTCGGCGCCGTCGGGAAGCGGCCGCGCCAGGTCGCGCAGCTCGCCGTTCACGCGGATCGCGAGCGCCGCGCGCGCGAGCCCCGGCCCGATCGCCGCGGCCGCGTCGTTGCCGGTCGCGCCCTCCTCGAGCTTGAGCTCCTTGCCGTCGGGAAGCTTTACGGTGATCTCCGCCACGGGCGAGGATGCTAGTGGCGTCGCGCGCGGGTTGAGCGCCGGCGCCGGCGCACCGAGCGCCCCCGGCCGCCCCGCCACCCGAGTGAGGCGGATTTGTTCGACATAGGCGTACATATCCGCCTCACGTCGGGGGGTGAGGCGGATCCGTGCGGCATAGGCGTACGAATCCGCCTCAGCGCGCGGGGTCTGCGCGCTGCCCGTCGGCGATGAACGGGCACGGCGGCTCGGGCGCGGGCCGCGGGGCGTCCACACGGTAGAGCGTGTAGAGCTCGGTCCGCCGCGCCTCGGTGAGGCCGTCGAACGGCGGCTTGGGCTCGGCGCCGCCCGTGTGCAGCACGACGTAGGCGATCCCCGCGGGCGGGTCGGCCGCGCCGTGCTGCTCGGGCCAGAGCGCCTGCGCGCAGACGCGCCCGTCGCGAAGCTCCCAGAGGAAGAGGTCGGCGCCGTGCTCGCCACTCATCACGTCGGGGCTCGCGACGACGAGCGTCGAGTCGCCGTCCTCCCCGTTGCGGCCGAGCTCGCCGCGCTCGCGCATCTCGATCAGCGCGGGCGACCAGCGGTCGGGGCCCACGGGCCCGTTCGCGAGCGCGAGCAGGCTGCAGCCGGCGGCGCCCACGAGATACGCCGCCGCGAGCGCGGGCAGCGCGCGTGCGCGCACCCCCCGCAGCCTGGACCAGGCGCGCAGCGGGGGCGTGTCGGCGAGCAGGGCGCGCGTCGCGATCAGCGCGACCAGGGGCGCGGCGATCGCGATCGCCTTGGCGCCCTGGTAGATCGTCCCGGCGACCAGCGGATAGACGTAGAGCACGAGGCAGGCGCCCAGCGCGGCGAGCAGGGCCCGCTCGCCACGGCGCACGCACCGGGTGAGCCCGTAGGCGAGCGCGGCGAGGCCGACGAGCGACCCGAGCCAGTAGGCGGGCGCCGGTACGGCGCCTTCGCCGGGGTCGAGGCGGAAGTCGCCGGAAGGCCAGATGCCGAGCGCCTCGAGCGGCGAGATCGCGTCGAAGAGGTTGCCGCGGCCCGCGCCCGCGGGATTGAAGGTCTCGAAGCTCGCGAAGTTGACGAGCCGCCCCGCCTCGGGCGCCGCGGCCAGCGCGAGGGCGCCGAGCGCGACCAGCGTCGGCGGCACCACCTTGCGGATCGAACGGCGCCGCACGGTCTCGCGCCCGACCAGGGCGTTCGCGATCCGCCGGCCGCGCGAGCGCAGGATCACCCACCCCTCCCACGCGCCCCAGAGCGCCGCCGTCCCGGCGAGCCAGGCGACGCCCGGGAAGCTGTAGCTGTAGAGCGAGCCGACGGCGAGCGCGGCCAGCGGCACGGGGCAGGCAAGCCGCCAGCGCGCGGCGGGCAGCTCGCCCCCGAGGCGGCCCGCCGAGAGCTCCTGCAGGGCGACCGCGAAGGCCAGCACGAAGAGCGCCTGCATGACCTCCTTGAACGCCCCCTGGATCAGGTAGGAGGCGGAGAGGTAGGCGAACGCGGTGAGCAGCGCCACGGCGATCCGCCGCCCGCGCGGCAGCCTGCCGAGCAGCGGAAGCGGCGCGAGCGCGGCGGCGACGGCGGTCGCGAGCGCGAGCCCGCCGAAGCCGTGCACGAAGCTCACGCCCAGCTCGCCCAGGCCCGCCACCAGCGCGTGCGGGCCGAGCGGGTAGCCCTCCTCGATCAGCCGCTCCACCCCGCCCGACGCGATCCGGTCGGTAGCGAACAGGTGCTGCGACATGTCCGGGTTCAGGCCCGTGCCGAGGATCCCCCAGCGCAGCTCGACGAGGAACGGGACCGAGGCCAGGGCCAGCGCGCCCAGGCCGGCGAGCAGGCCGGTGACCGTCTCCTCGTCGGGCTCGGGGTCGCGCACCCAGAGCTCGTGGGCCCCGTAGGCGAGCGCCGCGCCCAGCAGGGCGAGCGTCGCCGCCGGGTGGATGAGGTTCGCCGCGCCCCAGCCCGCGCCGCAGAGCACGGCGAGGCCGACGGCCGGCGCGAGCCAGCTCCACTCCCGCCGCCCGCAGGCGCGGAAGACGAGGGAGCCTGTCGCGGCTGCGGCCCCGATCAGGACGGCGAACGAGAGATAGGTTCCCGGCACGGCCCGCGAGCATAAGCGGGCCGGAAGATGAGCCGCGCGGTCCGGGGCCCGCGCGGCCCCCGCTCACGACTAGGTGAGCAGGATCACGAGGATGATGATGAGGATCAGGGCTCCGATTCCGATGTACATGCCTTGGCCTTTCGTACTTGGCGTTGGGCAGCCGGGTACCCCGACCCCCGAGCCCTAATCCACCACGCATAGCGTGGTCGCCTCTACGCGCGCCGAAGCGAGATGTCACGAAAGGCTCACGGCGCGCGCCCTACGTGAGCGGCTCGCGCGGCGCCCGCTCGTCGCTCACCCCGGCGAGCCAGCGGCAGGCGGCCCGGACGACGAGCAGCACGAACGCGGCGGTGCCCCAGCCGGCGACGGCGTAGAACGGGAACCCCGCGCCCCAGCGCGACTCCTCGGGGCTCATGAGCGCGAGCCCGAGCGCCGCGACCGTCGCCGCCGAGACCAAAAACAAAAGCCACCCGGCGACCACGGCGATGCCCGCGAACAGCCCGCTGAGCATCGCATCGAAAGCGGTGGGCGCCCTCCCGTGATCCATTGCGACGTCGGAGCTTAGGCGGGCAGGCGCCATCGATGCAAGCCGCCCGGCCCCCAGCAGGCGCTCGAATCCCAGGCGCCGTGTCAATCCCCGGGCCTGGGCCTGCGTTTCGCACGCGGCGGGGCGCCCGTTGACCATACATCGGCTGCCGATATATAGTCGCGGGCGTGACCGAGCAGACGCTGTTCATCCTCGCGAGCCTGCTCGACGGCCCCAAGCACGGGTACGCGATCGCGCAGGAGGCCCGGGAGCTGTCGGGCGAGCGGATGAGGCTCACCGCCGGGACGCTCTACGGCGCGCTGGAGCGCCTCACCGATGAGGGGCTGGTCGAGCCCGATCGCGAGGAGGTCGTCAACGGCCGCCGCCGGCGCTACTTCCGGCTCACGGGCGCGGGCGCCGCTGCGATCGAGGCCGAGACGCAGCGCCTCCGCGCCACGGCCGAAGCGGTCGAGGCCCGCCTCGGCCGCCCGCGAACCGCATGAGGGACCGGATCCTGAAGCTCTGCCTCTACGCCTACCCGCCCGCGCGGCGGCGCCGGGACCGCGAGCTGCTTCTCGACCTGGCCGGCGAGCTCGCGGCGGACCACGGCGCCTGGCGCGAGGCGCTTGGCCTGGTCGCGGGCGGCGTCCGCGCGCGCTGGGAGGACCGGGGCTGGCGCCCGCTCGGGCGCGGCAACGGCATCCAACCACGCGCTCGGGCGACTGATCGTCAATCTGGTGCTCTACCCCGCCGTCGTCTTCGTGGCGTTCGTCGCGCTCAGCGTGGTGGACGACCTGACCGGCGGCCCGCCCTGGCAGGGGGCCGAGCCGCGGACGATCGCCTTCGCGACCTTCTTCGCCTCCTACTTCACCCTCCCGGTGCTCCTCTTCGCGCTGCTCGCGATCGAGCTGGGCGTGCGGCGAGCGGAGTCCTTCACGCAGCCGCGCGCGGCCATGCGGACCTGCTTCGCCCTGGTAGGCCTGCTGTTCGGCCTCTGGCTCGGGTCGTCCGAGGGTCCGGCGCTCGCGTCCGGAGCGATGATGGCGCTCGCCGGCCTCGCGTACGGCAGCCTCATCCGCCTGCCGGTATCGCGCGCCGAGGCGGCCCTCCTCGCGGGCGCCGCATCGGCGAGCGGCATCGGCGCCGGTGCGCCCGCCGAGCCCCTGGCGGCGAACCCGCCGCTCACCAGCCGACGCACCGCGGTCACGCTCGCGGCCGCGGCGATGGTCGCCCTGCCGGTGTTCTGGTTCGCGGGCAAGGAGTGGACGGCCGGCCCGTTCGTCTGCACCGCGTGGGCCCCGGACGCCGCGAAGCTCCAGGGCGCGCACGGGCCCGACGCGCGGCGCGACGAGGCCATCCGGGTCCACCGCTGCGGCGGCGTCGACGGGATGAACCGCTCGGGGGTCCGCGCGACCCTCGGCCCGCCTTCCAAGCGGGCCGACAGGCAGGGCCGGGAGGCCTGGCTGTACCTGCCCGCCCGCGGCGACGACACGCTCGACCCCTGCGAGGAGGTCAGCCTCGTGGTCGTGTTCGCAGGGGACGGGCGGGTCCTCCGCACCGAGCTTCGCTGATGCCCATGCTGCGGGCGACCGGGCTAGGGGCGGCCGGAGCGATCGCGATCGGCGCCGCGGCCCTCGGCCTGGTCGCCGCCTGCGCCCCGAGCGAGTTCACGCAGCGCCACGCGGGGCTTCGACACGCCAAAAAACGCGAAACGCCGGCCATCGGCCGGCGCGGTCAGTGGGCGCTACTGGGCTCGAACCAGTGACCTCCAGCTTGTCGAGCTGGCGCTCTCCCAACTGAGCTAAGCGCCCTGAGCAACTGGGAGCGTAGCAATGCTGCGCGCGTTGTTTCGCGCCGCCCGCGGGCGCCCGCTAACGGTCCCGCCCGACCCGCACGGCAAGGCCCTCCACGGCCCGCACGTACACCCGCTCGCCGGGCTCCAGGGGCTCGCCGTCGGCCGAGATCGCGTGCCAGATCTCACCCCGCAGGCGCACCCGGCCGCGCGGGTCGCAGCGCTCGAGCACCTCGGCGCGCTCGCCGATCATCCCCTCCGCCCCGCCGTGCACGCGGTAGCGCCGCAGGAACCGCATCCACAGCCAAAGCTCCCCCACCTCCACGAAGGCGGCGACCACCACGCCCAGCACGTTCCACGGCGAGGGCAGCACGAACAGCCCGACGATCGAGGCGAGCAGCAGCATCGCGCGGGAAAGCTACCCGCGCGGGGTCAGCGTGAGCTCTTCTTCGGCTTGCGCTTGTAGACCGCGCGCAGGACCCGGTTCTGGGTCGCGGCCAGGTTGAGCACGCGCCCCTTCGCGCCCTTCCAGCGCCTGAAGCGCCAGACGCGCCCGCCCTTGCGCTGGCTCTTGGGCGCGGCGACCACCGCGCCGCCGCCCTTGATCACCCGCACGTTGAACGGCGTGCGCTTGATCTTGCCGCCGGCCGAGAGCTTCAGCTTGTTCGGGTTGGAGCGCAGCGCAAGCCGCACGCTCCGCGGGTGCAGCTCGAGCGTCTCGGTCCTGCTGAGGCCCTGCGAGTCCGTCGCGCGCAGCCGCACCTCGACGTGCGACGGCCACTCGTGGTCGGGCGCGATGAAGCTCATCTGCGCGCCGCGCCAGGTGCTCAAGGGGTGCTCGTGGCACGCCCGCGACGGGCAGTGCTGGATCTTCACCTCCCACTCGAGCGCCGCTTGGGCGAGCGGGCCGTCCTCCGCGTCGGCCGCCGAGCCCAGCGCCTCGAGCTCGGCGCCCGCCGTCCACGGCACCTCGCCGCGCACCTCCTCGATCACGGGCTCGGGCGGCGTGTTGCCCGGGTAGATCGTCACCGTCGCCTGGGCGTCCTTCCAGGTGTTCTTCTCGAAGATCGCGACGCCGACCTCGATCGGCCCCGGCTCGGTGAACGTGTGGGTGATCTTCTTCTTGTCGCCCGTCGGGTAGTCGTTGAAGTCGCCGTCCCCGTCGAGCTCCCACCAGTACTGGAGGTCGGCGCCCTTGGGGTCGAAGGACTTGCTCGCGTCGAGGGTGAGCGTGAGCGGCAGCTCGCCCCAGCGCCGCGGCGAGACGCTCACCTTCGCGACCGGCCCGCCCCCCTTGCCGCGCGCGATGCGCCGCACGGCCCCGGCCAGGATGTCCACGTAATACAGGGCGCCGTCGGGCCCGAACTCCAGGTCCACGGGGAAGCCCGGGGCCGTGTCGAACGCGATCACCCGGTCGGCGTCGGGCCTGCCGTTCTTCTTCGCGGGCATGTAGCCGATGCAGCGGCGCGAGTAGTCCGCGAAGAACAGCGCGCCCCGGTAGGCCTTGGGCCACTTCTTGGTCTTGGGCGCGAACGCGACGCCGGAGACCGCCGAGGTGCCCGTGGCGCGGCAGTCGTCGGCCGCGTTGATCCCCCGGTAGTGCGAGAACGCCACGTGCGGGGCGCGCACCGGATGGTGGCCCGCGTACAGGCTGTCGCACATGTCGTTCCCCAGGAACGCCCACATCGCCTGCTTGCCGAAGCCCTCGTAGCAGGGCCAGCCGAAGTTGGCGGGCTGCTTTGAGCCGCCCGGCACGAAGTTGATCTCCTCCCAGTCGGTCTGCCCCACGTCCCCGATCCAGACCTCGTTCGTCCCCGGGCGGATCGTGAAGCGGAACGGGTTGCGCAGCCCGAAGGCGATGATCCGCGCGGCGTTCTCGTCGGGGTCGCTGGCGAGCGGGTTGGCCGCCACCGCCTTGCCGGTGCGGCGGTTGACGCGGATGATCGTCCCGTCCAGCCCGGTCGGGTCGCCGCGCGTGAGCAAATCCTGCGAGCGCAGCGCGCCGCCCTCGCCGTGCTTGGCGTTGGGCGCGACCCCGTAGGGCGTCGGCGGGGCGCCGCACGGGTTGAACGGGCCGTTCACGCCCGCCTGGCCGTAGTCGGCGTAGTTGTAGTTGGCGCCGTCTCCCCCGCTCGCGTACAGCCGGCCCTTCGCGTCGAACGCGAGGTCGCCGATCGAGTGCGTGTCGAACTGCTGGCACCAGTCGTCGACCAGCACGTGCTCCTCCGGCGCGCCGCCGGGGCCGGTCTTCGCGACCCCGCTCGCGGTCAGCTCGATCCGCGCCAGCCGGCCGCTCACGACGCAGCCGTCCTGCGTGCCGCCCGGCGGGTTCGGGCAGTCGTCGAGCTCGGGGTCCCAGTCGGCCGGCTTCGTCCACTTCGGGGGCTCCTCGCCGAGCGGGGCGTTGCGCGTGTACAGCACGTACACGTAGGGGTCGTCAGGGAAGTTCGGGTCGAGCGCGAGCCCGAGCAGCCCGCGGTCGTGGTAGGAGTGCACTTGCTCGCGCAGGTCGATCGCGATCTTGGGCGCGTTGTCGTTCAGCCCGTCGAAGACCTTGACCGTGCCGCGCTGCTCGGCGACGAACACCCGCCCGTCCGGCGCGAACTCGACCTGCGTCGGGTTGTGCAGGCCCTCGATGACGGTGTTCTTCTGAAACCCGGCAGGCAAAGCCGCCTCGGCGGTCCCTGCCGATGCGATCCCCACCGTCAGCGCAAGCGCCAGCAGTGTGCGACCAGACGTCCTTGTCAGGCGGCGCACGGTCCCTACAGCTTAGGGGGCCGGCGCGAAAGGCGAAAAGCGGACTGCGCCGCGCCACCCGAAGGCGGCGCGGCGCGCCCGCAACCTCACCTCCTCCTGACGAGCTTCACCTTCTTGGTGAGCTCGACGGCCTCGCCCTCGTCCGGCGAGTAGGTGATCGTGATCGTGACCTTGACTGAGCCCCTGCGCTTGAGCGCGCGCTTCTTCGCGCCCTTCGGTGCGATGCGCAGGGTCTTCGCGCCCGGCTTCGCGAAGGCGCGCTTGACGCCCTTCACGCCCTTGCCACGGAGGGCGAGCGAGCCGGGGTGGCTGATCGTGATGGGAAGCCGCGCCGTTCCCTGGCGCTTGTTGAGCTTGAGCTTGCCGAGCTCGACCGTGGGCTCCTCGGCCCCGGGCTCCTCCGGCTCGGCCTCCTCCTCGGCGACCGTGACCTCGATGCTCGACGTGCTCGTCTGGCCGGCCGAGTCCGTGATCGTGGCCTCGAGCTCGACCGTCCGGCCGCCGTCGCCCTCCTGCGGGGTCCAGCTCAGCACGTACGGGGCCCGCTTCGCCTCGTCGACGACTTCGCCGTCGACCGCGAGGCTCACGGCCTTCACGCCGATGTCGTCGCTCGCCCGCACGATCGCGGCGAGCTCCTCGCCCACCTCGACCTCCGTGCCGTCGGCGGGATCGACGATCGCGCCCGTCGGCGGCGCGTCGGCCGGCGGCGCGGGCAGCCCGTCGGGCACGCCCTCCGGCTCCGACTCGGCCACCGGGTCGAAGATGACCGAGGCCTCGCCGTTGCCGTCGTCCCCCGAGACGCCCTCGATGCCCAGGCCGGGGATGCCCGGGCCCTCGATCGGCGGCCCGGCCGGACCCCACCAGTTGCCGGTCGCCTCTGCGGGCGCGCCCTCGCGCACCCCGGAGCTCCCGGCGTCGGCGTTGAACAGCCCGTACCCGTTGCCCGCGATCACGTTGCCGGTAGCGTGGAAGCCGCCGTCCTCGGTGGCCGCGTCGGTGAGCAGGATGCCGACGGAGCGCCGCAGGTCGGTCGGGAAGAGGTTGCCGGTGATCCGGCTGCCCTCCACGAACCCCCGGGCGCCCGCGTTGTACTGCACGCCGTTCTGCGGGATCAGGCTGCTCGGTCCGTGCCCGCGGATCACCGAGTCGATCACGAAGCCGTTCGTCTTGATGCCGGACCGCTCCGTGGCCGCCGGCGAATCGTCGGCGCCGCGCGCGCCGTCGAAGAGCACGCCGCCCGCCTGGTAGCCGGTGACGAGGCTGCGCGCGATCGTCACGTCGCGCTCCACCGTCCCCGGCCCCGCGCCGACCAGCGAGTTGACCGAGATCACGCCCCAGCCGTGCGGCCGCTGGGCGAGCTGCGCCGCGTTCGTCGCCCGGCGCAGCGGGCCGATCACGCTGTCGGTGATCCGCCCGGCGGCGTTCAGGAAGGCGACGCCCGCCTCCGCGTAGATGTCGGGCGACTCGATCGTCACGCCGGAGATGTGCACGAAGTTCTCGTTCGTGTCGGTCGAGCCCAGCGATTGCCGCGAGATCGTCACCACGTTGCCGCCGCCGTCCCGCAGCAGCGGAGTCGTGCCGGCCAGCGACGGCCCGAGCTCCGGCGCCGGGCGGATCGTCACCACGTCGGCCCCCGCGCCCTTGATGCGCAGTGGCTTGGTGATCGTGAGCCCGTTCATCGCCCCCTCCTGCACCGGGTTGGCGTAGGAGTGGTTGACCGGCGTCGAGCTCTCCAGGTAGAGCCCTGCGCAGATCACGATCGTGTCCCACGGCGCGGCCCGGTCGACCGCGTCCTGGATCGAGGTGAACTGCGCGTTCGGGCAGTCCTCGCCGTCGTCGTCGACCGTCCACACCGAGGAGCCCGGGTCGGCCACCACGTCGGGGAGCTCGAGGGCGCCCGGCGAGCGGTCGTACTCCTCGAGCAGCTCGGCCGGGTCGGGGCCCACCGGCGGCGGGCCGAGCGACGGGCCGGCGTCCGGCTCGGTCGTGTCGACGAGCACGTCGGTGCCCTCGACCGCCTCCTGGAAGCGCACGTCGGCGAGCTGGATCGAGCCCGTTGCGGGCTTGCCGTTCTGGCCGAAGCGCAGCTCCAGGCGCCGCACGTCGGTCAGGTCCACGCCCTGGTCGGCGAAGTCCTCCAGCGGGACGCGGATCTGGTCGAGGACGACGTGCACGCGGGCCGTGGTCGAGCCCGTGGTCTGGTGCAGGGCGTTGCCGTAGCGCGGGTCGCCCGCCGAGACCACGCCCTCGTTGCCGTCACCGTCGACGAGGGCGATCTCGAAGTCCTGCGTGGTCTGCGCCGGGTCCCACTCCGCGGCCGTGCCCGTGCGCTGCGGGTTGCGCGGGTCGAAGAAGTTGACGTCCGCGCCCATCGCGAGCGCCTTGTAGCCGCTCACGTCGGCGTTCGCCGCGGGGATCGTGGTCCGCAGCTCAGCCGGGCCGTCCCAGGCGAGCGCGAGCTGGCGCCCGTAGGAGTGGTTGATCGGGGCGTTCTCGCGCGTGCCCTGCTGGCCGCCGAGCGCGCCGGGCGCCGGCAGCGGGCACGGCTTGGAAGCGGTCGGCAGCCCCGGCACGTTGAGCTGGCCCGGGGCGAAGTGCTCCGGCTCGGGGTTGCACCAGTCGTAGCCGCCCGGCGTGGTCGGCGGGAGCGGCTGCACGCCCCCGTCCTCCAGGTACGGGTTCGAGAACCCCTCGCCCTCAAGCGGCGTGCCGAGCGCGCTCAACCCCAGCGGGTCGCTCGACTCCGGCCTGATCACGTCCAGGCGCTCGTCCGGCGGCGCGAAGTAGCTGGTGGAGACGCGCTCCACGCACGCCATCCGCTTGCCGGACTCGCTCGTGGGACAGGCCGACTCGGGGATCTGCAGCCCCTCCCCGACGGCGCTCAGCTCGCCCGTCATGTACGGGTCGAAGGCGCCCTCGCCGCCGACGTAGCGGCGGAAGAAGGAGGCCATCGTCGCCAGGCCGATCTTCTCCTGGTCGCCCATGCGCTCGGGATCGCCCGAGATGCGCGTGTTGACCTCCGGGTTGAGCTTGTCGGAGTTGTCGATGACGTACGCGCCCGGGTACGCCTCACCGGAGAGCCGCGAGTGGTTCGGCTGGGTGTCGCGGCACGCCGAGTCGTTGCCCGAGGGGCCGTCCTGCCCGTCCGCGAACCAGACTGTGTTGTACCAGTTGTGGTTGGCCCCCAGCTGGGAGGACTGGATGCGCGGGAACGGGTCGTCCGGCTTTACGTACTGGCTGCGCTCGTAGAAGCGCGCGCCCTGCAGGTTCGACACGTCGCCGTCGCACCAGGGCAGGATCGTCATGTACGGCGTCCCGTACGGCGCGCGGCGCTCGTAGTCCACCGGCGCGAGCGAGATCGCGCCGCGGATCGGGTAGCGCCGGCCGGGCTCGGGGCGCATGCGGTTGTAGTCGAGGAAGCCGGTGATCGCGTCGCCGCCGCGCGAGTGGCCCATCAGGCCGATGCGCGTGAAGTCGAGCTTGCCGACGAGCAGCGAGCCGAGGTTCGAGTTCTCGTCGACGAGCAGTGGCGCCTCGTTCGCCTCGTACAGCGCGTCGAGCAGCGCCGCGATCAGCAGGCGCCGCTGGTGCATGCCCTTGCCCTTCGGGTTGTCCTGGCGGGCCATCATCTGGTCCTGGTCGAGCGAGACGACGACGTAGCCCCAGCTCGCCAGGTTCTCGGCCAGGTACGCGTAGCCCGCGTCGTTGCGCTTGAAGATCGTGCAGTCGGGAGCCTGGCCGGAGTCGCAGCTGCCGTGGTTGCCGTGCACGAAGACGAGCAGCGGCGACGGCTCGTCGCGGTCGGCCGGGTAGTAGAGCGTGCCGCGGACCTGCAGCGTGATCTCCGAGGCGGCCCCGGTCGGCTGCCCGCCGTTCGAGGCGGGCTCGTGCAGGGTCGCGAGCCCCGCGAGCATCGGGTCAAGGCGCGCGACCTCGTACTCGCCGCGGTCGAGCGGGTCCGGCAACTCGTCCTGCGCGAAAGCGCCCGCCGGCCAGATGAGCGCGGCGAGCGCGAGCAGCAGCCCGAGTCCGGGCAGGGACAAGGTTCGGTAGGCGTTCCGCAAAGAACTCCCCTTCTTTTTCGATGGTCGGCTTGCTGGGCCGCGCGGCGCTCCGCCTGCGCCTCACGGCGCCGCGCAAGCTACGTGCGCGTACAAGCAATTCCCATCGCCCTGCGGTCGGGAGTTTTCGCCCGCCGTTTGTCCGCGCTGTCGAACGCGGGGCGCGCCCCCGGCGGGAAGGCCCAAGGGGGCGCGCTGCGCGCTCAGTGGCTCGTCAGTGGCTGCGGAGCGCCTCGATGAGCTCGTCCTTGTTCATCTTCGAGCGGCCCTCGATGCCGATCTCGGCGGCGCGCTCCTCGAGCTCCTCCTTGGTGCGCTCCTCGTAGGGCTCCGCCTCCCCGCCCTTGTGGCTCACGTCCTCACCGCCCGCCTTCGCGTTGGCGATCCGCGCGGCCTTCTCCTTGCTGGAGCCCTCGTCGCGGAGCTTCTCGTAGAGCTCGTCGTCCTTGACGCTCGGTCCGTGGTCCTTGGCCATGGCGCTTGGGCCTCCTTCGCGGTCGTTTCACCCGCACGGGTACCCGCGCCCCGCCGCGAGTACCGGCGCCCCCGGCCCGCCCGTTGAGCCCCGGCTGCCGCTTCCCGGTGGGCTGAACGCTCTCGCGGGGCTAGCGGCGCCAGGCCCAGACGGCGAGCGCCACGCCCGCGAGCACGCCGGCGAGCCCGATCCAAAGGCCTGCGCCTCCGCCCTCCTCCTCGGCCGCGGGCTCGGCGGCGGCGGGCGGCGGCGTCCACCGCGCGGCTGCCTCGGTCATGAACTCACGGGCCTGGTCCATGAACTCGTCGTAGGAGTCGCCGTCGACCTTGCAGTGCTCGAGATCGACGTCCCTGCCCGGCTCGATCAGCACGAGGGTCGCGTCGCCCCCCGCCTCGCGCAGGCGCTTGGCGAAGCGCTCGTGGTCGGCGGGCGCGACGTACGCGTCGCACTCCGCGGCGCCGATCAGCACGGGCGCGGTGATCTCCTTCGCGTTGCGGATCGGGCTCAGGCGCCTCACCGCGCCGCCGAAGGCCATGCGCGCGAGGTCCTCCCCGCGCCGCGAGCGGCGGCGGTTCCCCATCTCCTCGAGGTCGGGCGGTCCCAACAGATCCACCACGCAGGCCACCGCCTCGCCGCGGCGCGCCGCCGCGATCAGGCCGAGCTGCGCGCCGGCGGAGAACCCGAACACGCAGATCGGCCGCTCGGGGAAGCGCCCGCGCAGCTCGTCGAAGGCGTCGACCGCGTCCTCGAGGCTCTCCTCGCCGGAGCGGTAGCCGAGCGTCGCCACGTCGAAGCCCCAGCCGCGGAGCAGCTTGATCGTGGGCGCCTGCATGCGGTCGACGGCGCGCCCCAGGTCGCCCTGCCAGCCGCCGCCGTGCAGGAGCAGCACCGTGCCGCGCGCCTCGCCCTTCGCCGGGTGCAGGGCGAGGTAGTACGGGACCTTGGTGAGGATCTCCGCCGCGGGCGCCGCGGGCGCCCAGGCGAGCGCCGCTGCGAGCGCGGCGGCCGCGATCCATGCGAGCCGGGGCCGGATGGACATCGCGGCGGAAGATACGCAGCGGGGCCGCGGCCGGCGCCGGGTCTCCCGCCTAGCGCGCGTCGGGGACCCGGGCGCTCATCGCAGCGCGGTAGCGCTCGACCGGGACCACGTCGGCGGGCACCGCCCGGTAGCTGGTCTCGCCCTCGGCGAAGCGCAGCGCGAAGGTGCGCTCCTTGTCGGGGCCGACCTCGGTGACCAGGTTCGTCCCGCCCCAGGAGATCAGCCAGGAGCCGTCGGTGTGCTGACGCGCCGACCCGCAGCAGGGCGAGCTCTGCAGGGAGAAGTCGGTGACCTGGTCGACGAGCAGCGCCGCGCCGTCGAGGATCCGGTAGCGCACGGCGCGGGGCTGGCTGGAGGTCTCGGTCTGGTTGTCGAAGACGGTGACCTCGTCCCCTGCCGCCAGGCGCACGTCGTGCTGGGCGCCGAGCGTGCCCGGGAAGAGGTCGCCCACGATGCGCAGCGAGCGCGGCGTGGGCGTGCCGCCCAGCTTCCATTCGACGCGGCCGGTGGCGCGGTCGATCCGGTAGACCGCGTCGGTGTGGCGCAGGGAGACGAGCAGGTCGCCGTCGGGCGTCTCCTCGACCGCGTTCACGTGCGTGAGGTCGTAGGGCTCTTGGAGCTTGGGCAGCCAGCGGCCGGTCTCGGCGATCGCGATGTGGTCGGCGCTCGACCACTCCCAGACGAGCTCGCCGTCGGGCGTCACCTCCTGGATCACGCTGTCGAGCACGGTCGCGTCGGCCGCATCGATGTAGGGGCGCAGGTCGACGCCCTCGCGCGGCCGGTAGGAGAGCAGGATGTAGTTGCCCGCCGCCGTCTCGATCAGCTCGTGGTGGTCGGTGGGCGTCCCGGGGCCGACCGCGCCCAGCCTGCGGACGAGCTCGCCCTCGAGGGTGCGGATCTCGTACGTCACGCCGGGCTCGGTGCCGTAGCCGCCGCCGTGCCAGCGCGTCCAGGCGACCGTGCCGTCGGAGAGCACCTTGGAGTCGATCGAGGGCGGGTCGGTGCGCATCCACCAAACCGGCACGCCGCGCCCGTCGAAGACGAACGTGTAGTTCGGGTTCGGCCCGGCGAGCGTGATCGGCGCCGCGACGTAGAGGCCGCGGCGCGCCTCCCCGAACGACTCGAACTCGTACTCGGGGAAGTCCTCGGGCAGGCAGCGCAGGTAGTAGGCCTCCGCGTCGGCGCCCGCGGGCCCGCCCGCCCCGCGCACCTCGACGCGCACCGCCTGCCCCGGCTCCAGTTCGACCGAGCGGCGCACCGTGCCCGCGCGCCACTCCCCAGCGCCGATGCGCGCGGTGGCTTGGGGTCCGGGTCGCACCGTCACCGGGACCGGGTCGGCGCAAGGGACCGTGTAGTCGTGGGCGGCCGCGTCGAAGCGCGGCTTGAGGCCCGGGGCGTCGATCTGCGGCACCGGCGCGGCGAGCGCAGGCGAGGCCATCAGGCCGTAGAGGACCCAGAGCCCGATCGTGAGGGGCCTTGGGACTCTCCTCTGGTGCCCACGGCGGACGCGGCGCACGGGGGCACCGTATCGCCTTGCGTGGCCGCCGGCCAGGTGCGCCGGGTAGGGTCGGGCACGTGATCACGCCCGAACGAGCGATGCAGGTGATCCGCGGGCGCTTCGGCAAGCACCCCGGCC
>PKER01000129.1 GCA_002919115.1 bacterium | reverse complement strand
CCTGGTCTCGTTCTGCAGCTCACACAGCTTTCGCAAGAGGTTCTCGATCGCCGCGTGGGTGAACGCGGTGACGACGACCCGGAACAGCCTGCCGCGTGCGCGGTGCGCTTCCAACAGCGCAAGGATCGTGAGCGCGAGGAAGTGCGTCTTCCCGGTGCCCGGCGGGCCCCAGACCAGCCGGAGCGCCCCCAGGGTGACCCCTTCAAGCGCCCGCAGCTGGCTTCTGGTCATCGAGTGCCGCTCGCCCAAGGAGACCGCCTTGGAGGCGATCTCGTCCGGGAGCTCGTTGCGCAGCGCGAACCTCGCCGGGTCCTCAAGAAGATCCAGGAACGGCCCGCCTTCGCTGTCGATGCGGTCGAGCTCGTTGATCACATGGTGGGTGTTGAAATCGGTGAACCGAGGCGAGAGCACGTAACGGCGCCTACGACGCAGGGGCGGGCTGTCGGGACCCTCGGTCAGCTGAAGCTGTACCTCCCTCGGAGGCGACCCGATGACATTCCTGATCCCAGCGATGCGCAGCTTGAGCCCCTTGCGCACCCAGGGCCGGGCACGGTTCCAGAAGTCATCGAAGCCGAGCAACGCTCGCCGACCTTCGTCGTTGTCCTCGGCGAGCAGGAAGCGCGGGAAGGGGTTCGCATCGAGCTCGACGTCGGGACTGATCCCGACGACCCGGAACCGGTCGTCCTCGAGCCACTCCAGAACGACGGCATCACCGCGCTGGACCTGCTCGCCCACCGGTGCCATGCGTCGCGTGCGCACGTCAAGACAGCCGAGGACGGCCTCGTACTGCGCGAGGAACGCGAGGCGCGAAAGCAACGGCGAGCCGTAGGCGAAAGACGCCGGAAGGCGGAATTTCGGCGCGTACGCGAAGAGCGCCCCCGCCTCCCGCAAGCGCTGTCGAGTGCCATTCACGAGGCTGTTGGCACCCCACAGACGGGCCTTGAGCTCGTTCTCGATCCACGCGAGGCGGTCGGTCTTTTCCTGGTACCAGACTGCGTAGATGGCGTCCGAGCGCATCTGGTTTGAGAGCTCAAAACCGAAGTACTCGGAGTCCTGGAACTCGAACCCGCCCTCGCTCGGCTGGAGAAGCTGGTTGGCATCCGCGAAGCGGTAGGACACCTCCACCGGCAGCGCCAGCTGGGTCTGCAGCACCTCGTTGAGGACGACGATCGGGAAGAAGACCTCCTCGGCCGGATGCTCGGCCGCCCTCAGGAGATCCTCCCCCTGCAGATAGAACAGGACCTTGAGGGCCTCCTCCGCCACCTCCTCGTCGCGAAGGGCCTCCATGAGCGCCTCGACCAGAAGGCGCCGTTCATACGAGTCGAACACGTAGATCTGGAGGGCCTTCTGGTCCTTCCACTCCCGGTTCGCGTTGAACTGGTCGAGTGCGTGGAGGATCGCCCAGAGGTCCTCGACAAGGTTGCGCCGGAGGCCCGCGACCGTCTCCGGGCTGCCGTCGGGAGCAACGCGCACGGTGGTGAACGGGCCCTCGCCGGTCAGGTCGCGGAGGCCCTGCGCGTAAAGGCCGTACGCGTACACGTTCCCCGACACCGGCTCGCTCTGCACCGTGAGGACGACGCGGACGTTCTCGTAGAGCGGCATCGCCAGCGACGCGGCGCCGAGCGGCTTCACCTCCTTCTCGCGCAGCGCGGTGACCTGGCTTCGGAGGCGGGACGCACGACCCCGCAGCGATGCGCAGCCGTCAAGGCTCTTTGTGCGTTGCGGATCGTCTAGGAGCTCCGCGAGGTCGCTGAGGGTTCTGACCGGCGGATCGCTCGTCTCCAGGAACCGCTTCCCGTGCGTCGTGAGGTACGGCACGCGCGACACCGAGTCCTGCTTGCGCATCTCCGTTCTGCAGTGCTCGAACCATTCGCACCACTCGCACCGGAAGTAGACGTGCCAGGGCGCCTCGTCGGGCGAACGCTCAAGCAGCGGCTGAAGCTCGTGGGCTAGGAACTGCTCGATCGGCGGCTTCAGCGAACGGAGGTCGAAGTACTCCGGCTCAGGCTGCTGGGCCAGCCAGATGCCGGCATCGCTGCCCACTGTGCGGTCCGTAACCCCCCACTCCTCAAGGAGGCATTCGAGCACCAACGAGTACACGGTCGCCTGGATTCGGTGCGACAGCTTGACCCCGGGGCTCGCCTTGATGTCGATGACGCGAAGGACCGTCTCGCCGTTCGGGGTCGCGTCCGCTTCGACGAGATCCGGTCGGCACGGTGGCCAGTGGACCACGTCTGGGTCGAGCCCGTAGCGCTCGTAGAACCTCGGCGGGACCGCCAGCTCCGGCTGGTAGACCGACTCGCCCGGCTCGATGGAGGTCAGAAGCCGGCGCGCCGTCGCTTGATCGATCACGCTCTCCGACAGCGGCTTGCCGTCCTCGCCTGCGCCCTCCGCGAGGTACACGTGGCCGCTCAGCAGATGCTCGACCACCTCCTCCTCCCATGCGAGCCCGCTGTCGAGGATCGCCTGCGCGACCGGTCTTGTCTCCCGGACGGGGCGAGGCACTCCCTCCCGTTCTCGGTCCTCAGCCCTGACCGAGGAATAGCGCAGGTATCGCTCGCACTCGTGGAAGTAGAAGCGCGCGAGACGCGACGGGCTGATCACCTTCGGCACGGTCGCCTCGCTTTCGCGTGCACGATGACGCCGCCGGTGTGGGCCGGCGCGCCACGAACCTGCTCGTGCGTCATGCTCGGCGGCACTTCTCTCCCCGGTGCGGACGGCCTTCCTAGCGGCCCGCGGGTTATCGCTGGCGTGAAACTACAGCAGAGTCACAGGAGGTAGCGGGCCACAGCCCCACGCGATCTGCCCTCCTAGCCTCCTGCGAAAGGAACCTCGATCGCACACAGGACGTGGTTGAGGCCTCTTGTCTCTCAGGGGCAGGAAGGCCGCGCGCGTGGGTCAGGTCGCGATCCCCGGCACGCGGCGGGTTGCGTTCGGCGGGGCGATCAGGGCGTCCACGGCGACGATGCCGTGGTCCGGGCTGATCAGGATCGGGTTCACGTCGATCGCCGCGCCGACCGGAAGCCTCGCGATCACGCGGCTCACCGCGGCCACCGTCTCGCTGAGCTCGACCCAGAAGCCGCGCGGGCAGACGTCGCGCAGGCCGGGGACGTCGCCCCAGACCTCCAGCGCCTCCGTGGAGGGGACCGGCGCGAGCGCGCACGACATGTGGAGCATGCCCTCCACGTAGCGCCCACCCCAGCCGACGCAGAGCACCGGGCCGTAGTCCGGCTCCACCCGGCCGCCGCAGTAGATCTCCGGCGCCGAGGGGATCTGCTGGGCGACGATCAATAGATCCGTACCGATGCGGTCCGCGGCCGCCCGCAGCGCGTCCTCGTTGGCGACGTCGAGCTCCACCCCGCCGATCGCCGCGCGGTGGCCGGGGCGGTCGGACTTGAGCACGACAGGCCAGCCGAGCTCGCTGGCCGCGTCGATCGCCTCCTCGACGCCGTCCACACGGCGGTGCGCGCTGAAGCGCACCCCCTCCGCCTCCAGGTACCGAGCCGCCTCGATCTGGCCGAGCGGGTGGGCGGGCAGGTCGATCGGCGCGCCGAGCTCCGGGGTGCGGCGCCTGCGGCGCGGGCGCCACCCGCCGACCTTGACTAACGCGCTCACCGGCGCCGCCGATCCGCGCAGGAGCGGGATGTCGTGCTGCGTCGTCAGCTCCCGGACCGCCGGCACGGGCTCCGAGCTGTTCATGGAGAGCAGCACCGGCTGGGTGGGCGAGTCGGCGATCGCGGTCAGCTCGCGCGTGATCGCCTCCGCGACGTCGCGCTCGAGCCGCCCCACGAAGGGCGACTGGTCCAGCTGCACGACCAGCGCGTCGAACTCGCCGGACTCGGCGATCGCCTCGAACACGCGCCCGTACGTGCCGACCGTGTCGTCGATCACCCACGCGTCCAGGGGGTTCTGCACGGGCATGTCGGGCGGGAACTCGGCGGCCAGGCGTTCCTTGAGGTGCGGCGAGAAGTCGGGCATGGGCGCGTCAGCGGCCGCCGCGAGGTCGCCGAGCAGCGCCGCCTCCCCGCCCGACTGCGTCACCGCCGCGATGCGCGTGCCCTGGGGGCGGCGCTTGCGGCCGAGCAGCTCGAGCATCTCCACGAACTCGGCGTAGTCGTGCGCCTCGATCAGGTTCGTCGCCCGGGCCATCGCCGCGAAGGCGCGCTCCGGGGTGAGCACGGCGTCGGTGTGGGCGACCGTCGCCCGCGCGCCGGCGCTCGACTTCCCGACGCGCAGGCAGACCACCGGCTTGTCGGCCTCGGCCAGCAGCTCGAGCCCGGCATGGAGCGCCGCGGGCCGGCGGACGCTCTCGATGAACAGGCCGACCGCGGCGGTCTCGTCATCGGCCGCCAGCGCCGCGCACCAGTCGGCGGCGTCACGGTTGAGCTCAAGGCCCACCGAGGCGATGCACCGGAAGCCCACGCGCGCGCCCAGCGCGCACAGCGCCTCGCCCACCGAGCCGGACTGCACCACCGCCGCCACCCTGCCCCCGCGCAGCTCGCGCCCGAGCGTGCCGATCCACGCCGAGGTGCCGAGCGGGTTCGCGATCCCCATGCAGTTCGGGCCGAGGATCGGCACGTCGCGCCCGTCCGCGATCTCCGCGAGGCGCTCGCCCACCGACCTGCCGTCGCGGCCCGCCTCCGCGCCGAGCCCCGGCACGACCAGCGCCTTCACCCCGGCGTCCACCGCCTCCTCCGCCGCGGCGAGCAGGCGCTCGGCGCCCAGGAGCAGGACGGCGATGTCCGGCACCTCGGGCAGCTCCGCGATCGACGGGTAGCAGCGCAGGCCGCTCACCCCCGTGCGGCGCGGGTTCACGCCCCAGGCGCGGGCGCCCGTGGTGAGCACGTTCTCGATCGTCGCCCGGTGCGGGCCGCGGCGGTCCGAGGCGCCGACGATCGCGAGCGTCTTGGCGGCGAGGACCCGGTCCAGGCCCCCGCGGAGGGCGGCTTGAGCGGCTTGCCGGTGCCAACTCCGGCCACGCGCACCGGCTCCAGCTGGCGGCCGCGGCTCGCTACGACGGACGCCCGCCATCTCGGGTACTCTAACAAACGTTAGTGAGTGCGAAGGGCAACTCCAACTCGTCGGAGCCCACCGACCACCGGATCATCTCGGTAGCGACCCGTCTCTTCTACGAGAAGGGCTACCACGGCTCGACGATGCGGGAGATCGCCGCCGGGGCCAACATCAAAGCGGGGAGCCTATACAACCACTTCCCCAGCAAACAAGCCCTTCTGATGCAGATCTCCCTGGAGGTGACCACCGCCCTCTACCAGGGAGCGCTGGCCCGCCTCGAGGGCCTGGAGACCCCGACCGAGCGCATGCGCGCCTTCGTGCTCTGGCACGTCGAGGTGCACGCCAAGCAGCGGCTCGCCGCGCGTGTCGCCGACGAGCAGCTTCACGCCCTCGAGCCGCGCAACCGCCGCCGCGTGCTCGCGATCCGCGACGCGCACGAGGGCCTGCTGCGTCAGATCCTCGAGGACGGCAAGCGCGAGGAGGGCTGGCGGGTCGCCGACGTCGCGGTCGTCGCGTTCGCGATCGGGACGATGTGCACCCAGGTCGACACCTGGTACCGCGAGGACGGGCGCCTCAGCCCGAAGCAGATCGGGGAGATCTTCGCCGACTTCATCCTCGCCGGCCTCTCCGGAGGTGCGGAACTTGGCGACGGCGCGAAGAAGAAGGGCGCCGCCGCCAAGTCCGTCCGCTGACTCCCCTTTAGCGGAAGATCGCTCCCAGGTCCGCTTCGCTGAACCGCGGCTCGGAGTCGAGCACGCGTCCGCCGATCACCGACAGGATCGCGTGCGCCGCGTAGCGCGCGGTCCGCCCGCCACCGACGTCGTACTGCGGGATCAGCTCGCAGACGTCGAAGGCCTGGACCGTCTCGAACTCGGGCAGCACCGCCAGCGCCGCCAGGACCTCACCCGAGGTGAGCCCGTCGACGACGATGCTGTGCGTGCCGGGCGCGAACGCGCCGTCGGTCACGTCGATGTCGAACGTGACGTAGACGGCGTCGGCGCCCTCCGAGGCGATCTCGAGCGCCTCGCGCATCGTCTCCTGGATGCCGCGCTCACGGATCGACCGCACGGTATAGGCGGCGTACCCCTTGTCGCGGCAGAGCTCGATCTGGTCGGGCTGGGCGATGTGGGTGCCGTTCAGCCCCCACCACACCATCCTGCCCACCTCGGGCAGCTCGCTGATCCGGCGGGCGAACGTGCCGTGGTTGTAGCGGCCCATGTCCTTGAACTCGTCCCACAGGTCGAAGTGCCCGTCGAGGTTCAAGAACCCCACCTTGGCGTCGGGCTTGCGCCGGCGCAGCCCCTCGATGAACCCGAGGATCGAGGGGTAGGGGACGAAGTGGTCCCCGCCCAGGACGACCGGGAAGCCGCCGTTCGCGGTGATCGCGGCCACCGGGTCGGCGATCGCGCGCGTCTGCAGCTCGTGATCGCCCTGGTGCAGCCGCACGTCGCCGCAGTCGAACAGCCGCGGCTCGTCCGGCACGGTCGACACGTTCCCGGTGTTCACCTCGACGTAGCCGACCGGCTCGGTCTGCAGGCCGTAGTAGCCCGCGAGATACAGCGAGGCCTCGCGGATCGCCCGCGGCGCGTAGCGCTGGCCGTTGCGCCCGAGCGTCCACGAGTCGAGCGGGACGCCGAGGACGCCCACCTGGCCCTCGCCGACCTCCTCCGGCTTGCGCGCCGGCGCCCGGTAGAAGGTCGTGGGCCCCGCGTACCAGTGGACGGTGTCGCGCTGTGGCATCGGCATCCCTCCCTGGCTACTTGACGAACAGGTCCGACGGGACGTTGTTCAGGATCTCGGGGCCGTGCTCGGTGACGAGGACGTTGTTGCCGATCATCATCGTCTTGCCGTCCGCGTACGAGAGGCCCGGCTCCATCGTGATCACCATGCCCGGCTCGAGCACGTGGTCGTCGCCGCGCATCAGGCTGAGGCCGCCGATCCAGATCGGCGGGTAGGCGATCTCCATCGAGAAGCCGAAGCGCCCCCACGTGTTCTGCTCGAACCCCGCCTGGCACTCGGCGACGAGCTCGACGATCTCGCTCACCCGCTTGCCCGGGCGCAGCGCGTCGGTGGCGCGGTCGAGCGTCTCCTTGACGATCCCGTAGAGCTTGCGGATCTTCTCGTCGGGCTCGCCGATGACGATCGTCCGCGAGATGTTGCAGTGGTAGCGCCGCACGACGCCGCTCACCTCGCAGTAAACGGTGTCGCCCTTCTGCAGGATCTTGCCGGTGGGCGTGCCGTGCAGCGTGCCGCGTGCGTCGACCAGCGTCGGGTAGGCCGGGAACTCGCCGCCGTTCAGGAACACGGCGTGCTGGATCTCGGCCAGGACCTCGCGGTCGGTCACGCCCTCGCGGATCGCGTTGATGCCCGCGGTCACACCGAGGTCGGCGATGTGGGCGGCGCGCCGCAGGTAGTCGATCTCGGCCTTGGACTTGACGAGGCGCAGGTCGTCGAGCGCCGGCGTGATGTCCACGAACTCGGCCTTGGGCATCTCGTCGCGCAGCTTGAACGCGAAGACCGGCCGGAAGTGGTAGCTCGAGAGGTTGACCCCGACCTTGATCTCGCGGTCGGCGTAGTCGCCGAGCTCGTTGACCACCTTCATGACTTGGTCGATCTGGTCCTCGTGCGTCCAGACGGTGCGCACGTCGTCCAGCCAGCAGGTCTCGTCGCAGAGGGCGAGCTCGGCCTTGTTGCAGAGCAGGACCGGCTCACGCTCGGGGTTGCGCTCGACGAGCAGGGTCTGGTGGTAGAAGACGCTCGTCGGGTCGTAGCCGGAGAGCCAGTTGTAGTGCTCCGGCTGGTTGATGACGAGGAGCTCGACGTCGTTCTGCTCCATCCAGGCCCGGGTCTTGGCGAGCCGCTCCTGGTACTCGTCGAGCGAGACCGCCATCCGGGGTGCTACGTGTGCCATGCCTTCCTTTCTCCTGGCGAAGTACGGGTTGCGCGCGCGGGCTACGAGACCACCGTGCGGCTCTGCTCGCGCATGAACTGCGGGACGTAGTGCGGGCCCAGACCGCCCTTGCCGGTCGTGCCGCTCGACTTCCAGCCGCAGAACGACTGGGTGCCGGGCCAGGCGCCGGTGGTCGCGCCGGCGCGCCGGTTGCGGTAGGTGATGCCCGCCTCGATGCGGTCGAAGAACTCCTCGGCCTCGGCGTCGTCCTCGGTGAAGATACCCGCGGTGAGGCCGTAGACCACCGCGTTGGCCTCCTCGATCGCCTCGTCGAGGTCGGCCACCTTCGTGACCGTGACGAACGGCATGAAGAGCTCGTCGCGGGTGAGCCGGTGGCCGCGCGGCAGGTCCCCGACGACCGTGGGCTCCACGTAGTAGCCGGGCAGGTCCGGCCGCCCGCCGCCGGCGACGATCCGGCCGTCGGCCTTCGCCGCCTCGACGGCGTCCTCGAAGCGCGCGACGGTCTTCTCGTTGATCACCGGCCCGAGAAACGAGGTCGGGTCGCCCGGCTCGCCGACCTTGAGGCCGCGCGTGAACTCGCCCAGCTTCTCGACGAGCTCGTCGTAGACGTCCTCCACGACGATCGCCCGCGAGCAGGCGCTGCACTTCTGGCCCGACAGGCCGAACGCGGCGCGGGCGATGCCCTCGGCAGCCTTGTCGACGTCGGCGTTCGCGGTCACGATCGCCGGGTTCTTGCCGCCCATCTCGGTGAGCGCCGGGCGGGTGTAGGGGCCCTCGTGCAGGCGCTTCGCGATCGCGCGGCCGACCTCGGCCGAGCCGGTGAACGCGATGCCGTCGACCGGGGAGTCGACGAGCTCCTTGCCCGCCTCGGGCCCGCCGTGGACGAGGTTGAACACGCCCGCGGGCACGCCCGCGGCGTTCATGGCCTCGGCGAACTTGGCGGCCGACCACGGTGCCTCCTCCGATGGCTTGAGGACGACCGTGTTGCCGGCCACCATCGCCGCCGAGGACATCCCGATGCACAGCGCGAACGGGAAGTTGAACGGTCCGATCACCCCGAACACGCCGTACGGACGCAACGTCTCCGTGTTCTGCTCGTTGTCGCTGAAGCTCTTGAGCGGGTGGGTGTACCCGTCGTTGCGCTCGATCTCGGAGCAGTAGGTCTCGATCAGGTCGATCCCCTCCTGCACCTCGGCGATCGCCTCGATGCGGGTCTTGCCCGTCTCGAGCGAGAGGATCGCCGCGATCTCGGGCACGTGCTCCTCGATCCAGCGGGCCGCGGCGCGCAGCTTCGCGTTGCGCTCGGCGTAGGGCGTGCGGCGCCACTCCACCCGCGCGTCCTTCGCCGCCTCGACCGCCTTGGCGATCACGTCCGCGTCGGCCTCGCGCGCGCGGCTCGCGATCTCGTCGGTGAAGGACGGGTTCTCGCGCTCGAAGACCTCGCCTGCCGCGACCTCCTCGCCGGCGATCCAGTGCCCGAGCTCGGGCGAGCCCTCGGCGCGGGCCTTCGCCAGCTCCGCCTCGTAAGCGGCGTCCGTGTCGGCGTCGAGAGAGCCGCTCGTGTATGTCAGTCGCGTCATCGGTCTGCTCCTCCTGTGCGTTCGAATACCGCTGCTTGTCCTTGCCCGACGCCGACGCAGAGCGTCGCCAGGCCGTACCGCGCCCCGCGGCGCGCGAGCTCGTGCGTGAGCGAGACCACGAGCCGCGCCCCGCTCATCCCCAGGGGATGGCCGATCGCGATCGCGCCGCCGTTCACGTTCACGATCTCCGGGTCGATGCCGAGCTCGCGGATCACCGCGAGGCTCTGCGAGGCGAAGGCCTCGTTCAGCTCGACCAAGTCGATGTCGCCGATCTCGATGCCCGCGCGGCGCACGGCCTTGCGCACCGCGTCGATCGGGCCCACGCCCATGACGCGCGGGTCCACGCCGGCCGCCGCCGAGCACACGTAGCGCGCCATCGGGTCGCGCCCCAGCATCTCCAGCCCGCGCTCGCTGGCGAGCACGAGCGCCGCGGCGCCGTCGTTGATCCCGCTCGAGTTTCCGGCGGTGACCGTGCCGCCCTCGCGGAACGCCGGGCGCAGCTTGGCGAGCTTCTCCAGGTCGGTGTCCGCGCGCGGGTGCTCGTCGCGCGCGAACTCGCCCACCGGCACGATCTCGTCGTCGAAGCGGCCCGCGGCCGCTGCCTCCGCCCAGCGCCGCTGGCTGCGCAGCGCGAACTCGTCCTGGTCCGCGCGGCTCACCTCCCAGCGCTCGGCCACGTTCTCGCCGGTCTCGCCCATGCTCTCGAGCGGGAAGCGCTCGGCCATGCGCGGGTTGGGGAACCGCCACCCGAGCGTCGTGTCGTAGGCGGTGCGGTCGCCGCGCGCGAAGGGACGGTCGCCCTTCGGCATCACCAGGGGGGCGCGCGTCATCGACTCGACGCCGCCCGCGACCACGATGTCGGCCTCGCCCGCGCGGATCGCCTGCGCCGCGCTCGTCACCGCCGTGAGGCCCGAGGCGCAGAGGCGGTTCACCGTGAAGCCCGGCACCGACTCCGGCAGGTCGGCGAGCAGGACCGCCATGCGGGCCACGTTGCGATTGTCCTCGCCCGCTTGGTTCGCGCAGCCCATGATCACCTCATCGATCGCCCCGGGGTCGACGCCCGCGCGCTCGACGGCGGCGCGGATCACGATCGCCGCGAGGTCGTCGGGGCGCACGTCGGCGAGCGAGCCGCCGAAGCGGCCGACTGGGGTGCGGACGCCGGTGACGACGTATGCCTCAGGCACGGCCCGCGACCTCCCCGGCGAGCGAGTCGGAGAGGGTGAGCTGCCAGCCGACCTCGGCCTGGACCTCCTCGACGGTGGTGCCGCCGAGCAGCCGGTCGAGGAGGAGCTCGTCCCCGCCCGGGGGGCGGCGGAAGACGCAGCGGTCGGTCACCACCACGACCTCGACGCTGGGCGGCGGGGCCGAGGTGACGAAGTTCAAGCGCTCCGGGAAGCGGCGGCGCTGCAGCGGGGAGAGCACGAGGGTGCGCCGCGCGTAGGCGACGATCTCGCAGGCGCCGCCGCTGCCGGGCAGGCGCACCTTCGGGCTCGCGTAGTCGCCGATGACCGTGCTGTTGAGGCGCGCCCTGCGGTCGATCTCGGCCGCCCCGACGAAGGCCGTGTCGATCAGGCCGCCCTCGATCACGTAGGCGAACGTGTCGGAGACCGACATCGCCGCGAGCGCGCCCGCGAACAGCGTCGGGTCGCCGATCGAGAGCGGCGGGCGCGCCGGCACGCTGCCGATCGCGCCCGACTCGTAGACCAGCGTGAGGTTCGGGGCGTGGCTGCGCTGCGCCAGCGTGGCGGCCTTCCCCGGCGCGCCCACGCCGACGAGCACGGTCTCCCCGTCGCTCAGGTATTCCGCCGCGGTGGCGGCCAGATCGACCGGCTCACCCATGCGCCCCGACCAGGCTCTCGCGGCCGGGCAGCAGGACCTCGACGCCCTCGACCGCGCTCGGCTCGCCGTCCACGATCCACTCCGCCGCGATCTCGCCGAGCGCCGGGGAGAGCTGGATCCCCGAGCCGCCCGCGCCGCCGACGGTGATGAAGCGCTCCGCGTCGGGGTTGGGGCCGAGCTGCGGCTTGCCGTCGGGGCTCACGGGGTAGAGCCCGGCCCAGCCGTTGCCCAGGCCGGCCTTCTCCGCGAAGGAGGGCAGCCGCTCGGCCAGCTTCTCCGCGAGCAGCTCGATGAACTCCGGGTCCGCGCTGCGCGCGTAGTTGTCTGGGTCGACCACCCGGCCGGTGATGTCCTCGCTGTGCAGGCCCGCGATCAGCTGCCCCGGGCGCTCGTGGCGGAAGTACACCCCGATCTGGCCCGAGTTCGGGATGTAGTCCATGACCGACGGGACCGTGTAGTCGATGCCCTCGGCCTTGACCATCGCCGCCTGGTGGCGCTGGGCGACGAGCGGCATCTCGAGCCCCGCCATCTCCGCGATCCGGTCGCCCCAGGCGCCCGCCGCGTTCACGACGTAGTCGGCGGCGAGCTCGTCGCCGGCCTCGGTGCGCACCGTGTAGCCCGCGCCGTTCGGCTCGATCGCGCTCACGCGCTGGCGCACCGCCACGCGCGCGCCCGCGTCCATCGCGATCTCCGCGAGCATGTTCGCGTAGAGGTGGCCGTCGATGAACCCGTCGCTCGGGCCCCACAGCCCGCCGAGCAGGTCGTCGCAGCGCATGTCCGGCACGAGGCGCTGGACCTCGTCGCGGTCGATGACCGCCGCGTCGGCGACGCCGAGCTCGTGCTGGGTGGCGACGCTCTGCTCCGCCGCCATCAGCGAGTCCTCGTCGTGGACCAGCCGCAGGTACCCGTTGCGGACGATGTCGAGCCCGTGGTCGCGCTCGAGCTCGTTGAAGAAGCCCATGGCGTGGACGCGCAGCGCGATGTCCAGGCGGTCCATGTACTGGGTCTCGATGATCCCCACGGAGAGGCCGGACGACCCGGACGCGACGTGATCGGCCTCCAGCACGGTCACGTCGGTGACGCCCTTGCGCGTCAGGTGCACCGCGGTCGCGAGGCCGAGGGCCCCTCCTCCAACTACAACCACCTTAGGGTTCGCCATCTCTACTCCTGCACTGCGGCGATCGCCGCGTTGTCTCCGAAATTCACAGCGTTCGGGACGCTCTCCCCCACCTTGGAGAGCTCGTTGAGGCGTTCGCGCTCGCGCTCGACGTGGGCGTCCCATCCTCCGATCGAGCGCACCTGCTCTTCGAGGTACGAGTCCAAGTCGTCCGGGTCGGCCGAGATCTCGGCCCACTGCCGGTAGAAGCGGTTGTCGCGCCCGTACAGGCCCTGCGCGTACGACGGGTGCGCGCCGTAGGGGACGTGCACCACGGCCTCGACGCCGCGCCCGAGCAGCAGGGTGCGGTTCGGGTCGGCGCGCAGCGCCTCCTCGTCGACGATCTCCTCCGCGGTCACGATCACGCGCCGGGCCGCGCGGGCGGCCTCGGGGATGTCGCCGACCGAGCCCCACACCTGGACGCGGCCCTGGGCGTCCGCGCGCTGTGCGTGCACGATCGCCACGTCGGGGCGCAGCGGCGCGACGACCGGCACCTCGGTGCCGTCGAAGGGCGAGCGCACCGTCGCGATCGCCGGGTTGTGCCGGGGCAGGTCGGTGCCCGCCACCGCCGGCACCGGCGCGAAGGGAGCGCCCTGGGCGCCCGCGCGCAGCGCCGCGATCAGCGATCCGTGGGTGTACTCCTCCCACTCGATCTCGCCCCGCTCGATCGCCCGGCGGATCGCGTTCAGCGAGCCGACCCCCGGGTTGCCGAGGTAACTGAAGACGAGCTTGCGCGCGCACCCGGCCGCGACCATCTGGTCGTAGACCAGGTCCGGGGTGAGCCGGATCAGCGTGAGGTCACGGATCCCCTGGCGGATGATCTCGTGCGCCGCCGCGAACCCGATCAGGTGCGTGAAGCCCGTGATGTAGACGGAGTCCCCCGGCTTCACGTTGGCGGCGATCGCCTCCGCGAGCGTGGGCGTCTCAGCGCTCGACATCGGCGAACCTCCGCAGGATCTCGTCGACCGTCGCGTCGTCCATCGGCGTGGACAGGCAGGCCAGGCCGTTGCCGCAGAGCAGCAGGCCCTGGCGGTACGCCGCCCACCAAAGCCGCGCGGGCTCGGGGTCGTGCAGGCGCACCAGCGAACCGCGGCCCGCGACCTCGAAGCCGAGGTCGGCAAGGCCCGCGCGCAGCCGGTCGCCGAGCGCGTTCAGGCGCTCGGTCGCGGCCGCGTCGAAGTCCCGCAGCGCCGCGATCCCCGCCTCCATCGACACCGGGTTGGCCGAGAAGGTGCCGCCGTGGGGCAGCGCGTCCGGCCGGGTCGGGTCGAAGACGGCCATCGTCTCCGCCGTGCCGCCGATCGCGCCGATCGGAAGGCCGCCGCCGATCACCTTGCCGAGCGTCACGAGGTCGGGCTGGATGCCGTAGGTGGAGTGCAGCCCGCCGAGCGCGATGCGGTAGGTGAGCACCTCGTCCTGGACGAGCAGGACCCCGCGCCTGCGGGTCTCCTCGCGCAGGGCCTTGACGAAATCCGGGTCCGCGGGGCGCAGGCCCGCGCGGTTCGGCATCGCGTCGAACAGGACGCAGGCCACCTCGCGCTCGTCCATGGCGCGGACGACCGCGTCGAGGTCCTCGAGCGGGACCTCGACCACGTCCGCGTCGAGGCCCGCGGGGACGCCTGCCGCGCCCTTCGCGAGCACCGCGTCGTAGCTGCCGTGGTAGCAACCGGCGAAGCGCACGATCACGTCCCGGCCGGTGATCGCGCGCGCCGCGCGCAGGGCGATCATCACGGCTTCCGTCCCCGAGTTGGCGAAGCGCCAGTGCGTAGCCCAGCCGAGGCGCTCGCCAAGGATGCCGGCGAGCCGCACCTCGCTTTCGGTCGGCAGGCCGAACGAAGCGCCCGAGGCGATCGCCGCCGAGGCCGCCTCCACGACCGGCCCGTAGGCGTGGCCGTGGATCAGCGCCGTGTAGTTGTTCTGCAGGTCGATGAGCTCGTTGCCATCGACGTCCTCGACGAGGTAGCCCGCGCCGCGCCGCGCGTACGGGGGGTGCGGCGGCACGAACACCGTGGTGCGCGAGTTGCCGCCCGGCAGCCGCCCGGTGGCGCGCGCGTACAGCTCGTCCGAGGCCGGTCCGATGGGTTTGTCGATGTCGGCGATCGTCATGTCGGTTGGCGAGTCTAACTAACGCTTGTTAGTAGCTCAGCTGAGGGTGCGGAGCGGGCCCGGGGAGAGGTATGACCGGAGCCCGCTCCGCGTACGCGTCCCTCAGGAGGTAGGGGTGTCCCTCAGCCCCCCACCCAGTCCTGGAACCGGGTGTTGAGTTCCTCGGTGTTCTCCGCGTACCACTGGTAGTTGGGCGTGACGATCCTCTCGAAGTTCTCCGGGGTGTCCGCGAGCTCCGCCTGCGTCTCCGCCGGAACGAGCTCGAGAGCATCCGGGTTGGGCACGGAGTAGTGGAGCGCCTCGGCCCACTCGGCCTGCCCCTCGGCGTTGTCGGCGATCCACTTCATGAGGGCGAAGGCGGCCTCGGTGTTCGGCCCGCCCTTGACCGCGGCCCAGTAGCTCGGCTCGTACACGCCGCCGTCCCAGTTGACCTCAAGGTTCATCCCGCCGGCCTTGACGGCGTAGGCGCGGCCGCTCCACATGATCCCCATGTCGGCCTCGCCGGAGCGCATGATCTGCTCCTGCTGGTCGCCGGAGGTGAAGAACACCTCGACCGCCGGCTTGACCTCGTCGAGCTTCGCGAAGATCGCGTCGAGGTCGGGCGGCTCGTTCTCGATCTCCTCCGCCGGGACGCCCATCGCCGACTGCGCGAGCGCGGCGGCGGTCAGCGGCCCGACGCCCGGGAACATGCGCTTGCCCGGGAAGTTCTCGACGTCGAAGAACTCCTCCATCGTCTTCGGGCAGACGTCGACCTTGTCCATGTTGCAGGCGATGACGTGCGCGATGTTCGCGTGGGTGAAGCCGAAGTCCGTCACCTTGCGCGGGCCGAGGACCTCGACGAGGTGCTCCTTGAGGTCCGCGGGCAGCGGCTCGAGCAGGCCCTCCTCCCACAGCGGCCACGCACCATCCGCGCCGATCGAGTCGACGACGTCCCAGGTCACGTTGCCCGAGCGGTTCTGCGCCTGGATGCGCGCGAGCTGGGCCGCGGGCGCGTTGTCGAAGACCGCGCTCGACCCGCCGGCGGCCTTGTAGGGCTGCAGGTAGGAGATGTTCGTCTGCTTGTTGATCGTGCCGCCCCAGCCGCCGATCGTGAGCTGGACGTCGCCGAAGAGCTCGTCCTCCGAGCCGGCGGCGTCGCTGGAGCCGCCGGAGCCGCCGTTGTCGTCGCCGCCGCATGCAGCGATCGCGAAAGCGAGCAGCGCGACGAGCAGGAGGCTGGCCCAGCCGGCGGTCCTGCGCTTACTTGGATTCATCTTCGTCTCCCCTCCAATGGGTCCCGAGCCGGGCTCGGATGGAAACTAACAATCGTTCGTACATTTACCACAACGGGCCCCTCGGCATCGCGTCCTGCGCGTTAAGCGCATCTTTAAGCGGTTACAGTTGCCTACCTGCGTAACCGGCTAACAGTTGTTAGCCTGATATCGGAGAGCTCAGGGCTCGCGGGAGGAACCGTGACAACCGTCCCGGCAAGGACTTCTCAATCGACAAGGCAGCGGCGGGCGTGGACATCGATCCTCGGCAACCGCCCTGCGCTGGCGCTGATCACGCCGCTGCTCATCCTGCTCGGCATGTTCGTGCTCTACCCGCTGGTGAAGCTGGGCATCGACTCCTTCTCCACGGGCGACGGCCTCAGCAACTACGCGGCCGTCTTCGAGAGCGCCGCGGGGCGCAAGGCGCTCATCACCACCGTCATCGGCTCCGTGATCGTGGCCGTGCTGGCGGTGGGCATCGGCGGGATCTGCTCCTGGTACATCCGCTCGACCAAGAGCACGTTCGCGCGCATCGTGCTCTGGCTGGCTGTGCTCACGCCGTTCTGGATGGGCACCGTGACCAAGAACTACGCGATCGTTCTGCTGATCGCCGAGAACGGCGCGCTCAACCAGCTGCTCGATGTCGTCGGCCTGAGCGGGCTCGATCTTCTTTACACGCCGACCGCCGTGCTGCTCGGCATGGTCTACACGATGGTCCCCTACGCGGCCGTCTCCATCTACGGGGCGCTGCTCACCATCGACGACTCGCTGCTTTCGGCCGCGCGCAGCATGGGCGCGTCCCGCGCCCGGATCATCCGCACGATCGTCCTGCCGCTCGCGATGCCCGGCATCGTCGCCAGCACGGCGCTGGTGTTCGCGATCTCGCTGGGCTTCTACGTCACCCCGGTCCTGCTGGGCGGCGCGCAGACGCCGTTCATGGCGACCTTCATCCAGGACCGGATCCTCACCTTCTTCGACTACGGCGTGGCGAGCGCGGCATCGGTGGTGCTGCTCGTGATCGCCATCGTGATCCTCGGCCTGGTCGTCGCGCTCGTCGGCCGCGAGCGGCTCGTGAGGGCGATCGCATGAGGCTCTCGCCCCGCACGAGCGACCGCATCACGCGGATCGCCGGCTTCGTGACCGTCACGCTCGCCGCGGCGTTCCTGCTCGCCCCGGTGCTGCTCACCGCGGTGCTCTCGTTCTCCAACGACCCCTACTTCGGCGTGCCGCCGGACACCTGGGGGTTCCGCCAGTACGAGACGCTGTTCACCGACCAGATCTGGCGCGACGCGCTGATGCTCTCGCTGAAGATCGCGCTCCCGGTCGGCCTGCTGTCGGCGGTGATCGCGGTGCCGGCCGTGTTCGCGATCCACCGCAGCCGCCTGCCCGGACGCAACGTCCTGCACGTCGGCGGCCTCGCCGGGATCATCATCCCGATCTCCGCGTTCGCCGTCGCGATGTACGGCGTGTTGGCCGACTTCGGGCTGCTCGGGACCTACGCCGGGCTGGTGCTCGCCAACACGGTGCTCGCGCTGCCGCTCATGCTGGTCGTGACCTCCGCCGCGCTGAGCCGGATCCCCGTCGAGCTCGAGCTCGCCGCGATGGTCACCGGCGCCAGCCGCGCGCGGGCCTGGTTCGGGATCACCCTGCGCCTGCTCGCGCCGGCGATGATCGGCGGGTTCGTCCTCGCCGTCGTCACCAGCTTCGACGAGGCGGTCTTCATCAACTTCATCGGGGGGCCGGGGCTGACCACCCTGCCCAAGGCGATCCTCGACTCCGCGCGACTCGGGGTCGACCCGGTGATCATGGCCGTCGCCACCCTGCTCATGGTCGCTACGAGCATCCTGATGATCCTGGCCCTCAAATTCGCGAGGTCTACCGACGAATGACAGTTTCAGACGAGCAAATCCCGGCCGCGTCCGTGCCCACGGGCGAGGGCCGCGCGGGCACGAACGGGCGCGGCGCGGCGCTCGAGCTGCGCGGCGTGAGCAAGCACTTCGGGTCCACCGTGGCGCTTGCCGAGGCCAACCTCTCCGTGAGGCCGGGCGAGTTTTTGACCCTGCTCGGCCCCAGCGGCTCCGGCAAGACGACGATGCTCCGTCTGATCGTCGGCTTCGAGGCCCCGACCTCGGGCCAGATCCTGCTGCGGGGCAGCGACATCTCGCACATGAGCCCCGCGGAGCGCGACATCGGCATGGTCTTCCAGCAGTACGCGCTCTTCCCGCACATGACCGTGGCGGACAACATCGCCTACGGCCTCAAGATCCGCCGTTGGCCCGCGGCCGAGCGCAAGCACAAGGTCGAGGAGATGCTGGAGCTGATCCGCCTCCCCGGCTTCGGCGACCGCTACCCGCGGCAGCTCTCGGGCGGCCAGCAGCAGCGCGTCGCGCTCGGGCGCGCGCTCGCCTACGACCCGGCGCTGATCCTCATGGACGAGCCGCTCGGCGCGCTCGACCGCACGCTGCGGCTGCAGATGGAGGAGGAGATCCGCCGCCTGCACCGCAAGCTGAACGCGACGGTCATCTACGTGACCCACGACCAGCAGGAGGCGCTCGCGCTCTCCGACCGGATCGCGATCATGCGCGACGGGCGTATCGTCGCGCTCGGCACGCCGGAGGAGCTCTACTACCGCCCCGGCAACAGCTTCGTGGCGAGCTTCTTCGCGAACGCGAACCTGCTGCCGGTCGACGGCCACGAGCGCCGCTCGGCCGACACGGCCTGGGTCCACTGCGCGGGCCAGGAGCTCGAGGTGCCCGCGGTGGGCGGGGGCGGCGAGCCGGCGGTGCTCTCGGTGCGGCGGCGCAGCCTGCGGCTCGGGCCGGCCGACGGGCTGCGCCTCGACGGAACGGTCGAGGAGACGCTGCTCTTCGGCGACGAGCGCGAGGTGGCGATGAGCGTCGACGGGATCGGCCGGGTGGTCGCCGTCCTCGACGCGCGCGACTCCGGCGAGGTCCGCGTGGGCGAGCCGATCACGCTGTATGCGCCCGCGGCGGACACCCTCTTGGTTCCCGAAATCTAACCCTCTCCTCTCTGGGCCTCTTCGGGCCCTTTCCTCCGCAAAGCGCCCCGGCCCTCCGGGGCGCTTTGCGTTTGGGAAGGGCGCGCGGCGCCCGCGCACCGCTTGCGCCATACTGTGGCTTCCTAACGTTTGTTCGTTACGAAAGGAAGGCCAATGCTGCCGACGTTCCGAGGTGTCGAGAACTTCTCCCGCGCGGAGTACGAGCGCCGACACACAGCCATCCGAGCGCGCATGGCCGAGCGCGACCTCGACGCCCTGATCGTGAGCGCGCCCCAGCATCTGGCCTACGTCGCGGGCGACCCGCACGGCTTCATGACCGCCGGCGTGCACCTCGGGCTCTCGCCCCTCGTCCTCACCCACGACACCTCGGCGTTCCTGGTCCGCAAGTTCGAGGAGTCCAGCGCCGCCGACGACTCGCCGATCGACGAGGTGATCGGCTACTCCTCCGACGTCGAGAGCCCGCGCGACCCGGTCGACGTGCTCGCCGAGACGCTCGCTGGCCTCGGCCTGCGCGGCAAGCGGGTCGGGATCGAGGGCGACCTCTGGGGCCTCACGCCCGCCGACCTCGACGGGCTGCGGTCACAGCTCGACGGCACCGAGTGGGTCGAGGCCTCCGACATCGTGCGCCTCACCGCGACCGTGAAGTCCGCCGAGGAGCTCGAGCTCATGCGCCGCGTAGCCCAGATCTCCGTGGCCGGCGTCGAGGCTTTCATCGAGGCCGCCGTCGACGGGGTCACCGAGGCCGACGTGGTGACCCAGGTCTGGGACGCCCTCGTCCACGCGGGCAGCGAGTTCCCCTACTACATGCCCTACGTCCTGAGCGGCGAGCGCACCTGGCTCGCCCACGGCGCCTGGGCGCTGCGCGAGATCAAGGACGGCGACACGGTGTGGACCGAGCAGTCGGGGTCGCTTCTGCACTACCACTCGCCGCTCGCGCGCACCGTCCTGATCGGCGAAAACCCCGAGGCGGAGAAGGTCTACGACCTGGCGCGCCGCGCGCAGGACGCCGCGATCGCGAAGATGCGGCCCGGGGTGACTACCGGCGAGGTCGACGCGGTCTGCCGCGACATGCTCACCGAGGAGGGCTACGGCGACTGGCTGCGCCACCGCGTGGGGTACGCGGTCGGCATCGACTGGGTCGGCCGCAAGGCGCTCAGCCTGCGGCCCGAGGGCCCGGAGCCGCTCGAGGCCGGCATGACCTTCCACGTCGTGTGCCTGCTCTCGTACCCGGGGAAGTTCGGGATCTTCGTCTCCGACACGGTCGCCGTCACCGAGGACGGCCCGGAGATCCTGAGCGGGTTCGACCGCGACCTGGTGCGCAAGTGACGGGCCTCTTCGTCCTCGGCACGAACGTGCACGTGACGGACGGCGACCCGGTGGTCCTCGGCTCCCCGCCGTTCGACCTGCACGTCACGCCGGCGTGACGGCGACGGCCGCCACAACCCCGGACCGCTCGGCCCGCAAGGCGCCGCTCCTGGGCGGGCTGATGGTCCTCGCCTCGGCGGTCTGCTTCGCGACCGGGGCGACCTTCAGCAAGGTGGCCTACGACCACGGCACCGACACCGTCGGCCTGCTGATCGTCCGGATGCCGACCGCGGCGGTGATCCTGCTCGCGATCTCGGCGCTGATCGCGCGAGTCCCGCGCGTCGGCGCACACCGCCGCAAGCTGCTCTTGGTCACCGTCCTCTCGTTCCTGCAGACCTACACCTACTTCAAGTCGCTGGACCTGACGAGCGCGGCGATCGCGGTCCTCCTCCTCTACACGTACCCGCTGATCGTGATGCTGATGGCTCGCTTCACGCTCGGCGAGCCGATCACGAAGCTCAAGCTCCTGGTGCTCGCGCTCGCGATGGCGGGCGTCGCGATGACGATCGGCGGGGTCTCGGGGAGCTTCTCGGTGGAGGGCGCCGCGCTCGCGCTCACCTCGGGCATTCTGTTCGCGGGCTTTCTGGTCGCGAGCAAGGACTACCTCGACGGCTCCGTGCCGCCGCTCGAGACGATCGGCTTCGTCTACCTGCTGTCGAGCCTCGGCTGGTTCGCCGTCGGCGCCGTCGGCGGCGCCGCCTTCCCCGCCGACGCGACCGGCTGGGGCGCCCTCGCCGCCCTGATCGGGATCTCGACGGTCGCCGCGATGGGCCTCTTCATCGCCGGGCTCGACCGGATCTCGGCGGGGGCCGCGTCCATGCTCAGCACGCTCGAGCCGGCGGTCGCCGTCGGGCTCGCGTTCCTCTTCGTCGGCGAGGCGGTCACCACGGTGCAGCTCGTGGGGATCGCGCTCGTCGTGATCGCCCTGCTCTTGCTCAGCAACGCGCTCGCGCGCGGACCGGAGGTGCCAACACACACGCCATGAACGAACCAGCGCACAAACCCAAGTCCACGCCGTCCCCGGTCCCGGAGGGCGGCGACGCGTGGGACGTCGCGGTCGCCCGCACCGAGGCCGCCTGCCGGGTCCTCGGCCTGCCGAGCGGCATCACCGCGATGCTCACTACGCCGCGCCGCAGCCTCGAGGTCGCCGTGCCGATCCGGCTCGACAGCGGCGAGGTCAAGACCTTCGTCGGCTTCCGGGTGCAGCACAGCACCACGGTCGGCCCGGCGAAGGGCGGCGTGCGCTTCCACCCGGACGTGACCCTGCGCGACGTCAAGGCGCTCGCGATGACGATGACCTGGAAGTGCGCCCTCGTCGAGATCCCGTTCGGCGGCGGCAAGGGCGGCGTGCGCTGCGACCCGGCCCGGCTCTCGGTCGGCGAGCTGGAGCGCATCACCCGCCGCTACGCCCACGAGATCATGCCCGTGATCGGGCCGGAGCGCGACGTGCTCGCCCCCGACATGAACACCGGGGAGCGCGAGATGGCCTGGATCATGGACACCTACGCGACCGCGCGCGGCGGCGCGGGCGGCGCGACGGTCACCGGCAAGCCCGTGATCGTGGGCGGCTCGGAGAGCCGGCGCTCGGCGACCGGCCTGGGCGTCGCCGAGTGCGTGCGGATGGTCGCCGACGACCTGGGGCTGCCGAGGCCCGTGCGCGTCGCGGTCGGCGGCTACGGCAACGTGGGGCGCACGGTGGCCGAGGTGCTCGGCGAGGACCCGGGCTTCGTCGTCGTGGCCGCAAGCGACGTCACCGGCGGGCGCTACGACCCGGCGGGCCTCGACCTGGCCGCGCTCGCCGAGGCGGTGGACGACGGCGAGGGCGTCGCCGGAGCCGGCACCGGGGCGGCGCTGCGGCGCGACGACGTGCTCACCGCGCCCTGCGACGTGCTGGTGCCCGCCGCGATCGGCGGCGTCATCACCGCCGCGAACGCGCCGGAGGTGAAGGCGAAGGTGATCGTCGAGGGCGCGAACGGCCCGACGACCGCGGCCGCCGACGAGGTCCTCGAGGCAGCCGGGGTGACGGTGGTGCCCGACCTGCTCGCGAACTCGGGCGGCGTGATCACGAGCTACCTGGAGTGGGCCCGCGACATGCGCGGGCTCGCCGCGGTCGACTCGAACGACGCGGAGTGGATGCGGGCGCGGATCCGCCGCAGCTACCGCTCGGCGGCGACGTTCGCCGCCGAGCGCGGGGTCTCGCTGCGCCAGGCGGCGCTGTGCCTCGGCGTGAAGCGGGTCGTCGACGCGCACACGGCGCGCGGCCTGTACCCCTGAGCCCCACGCGATCGGCCTGCTCGTCTCAGGGACGAGGAAGGTCGATCACGCGAGGGCCTCGACCCGCCGGATCACCTCGCGGCACCACTCCCCGAAGCGGCTCGCGTCGTCGAGGAACTGCGAGGGCTTGATGCAGAACGAGGTGAAGCCCTGCTCGCGCTGCTCTGGGATCGAGTCAAGCGCCGGCTCGAGCGGGGCGGGCGAGCGCTCGTCGGGGAAGTTCGCGCGGGTGCCGCCCACGAGCTCGAGCTCCGAGATGTCGCGGCCCGCCTCGGCGAGCGCCGCCCGCAGGAGCTCGAGCTCCTCGGGCGTCGGGCGGCCGAGCGGGTGGAAGCCGTGGCCGTACTCCACCAGGCGCCGCAGGAGCGGCGGGTGCAGCGTCTGGCCCCCGAACCAAAGGCGCGGCCCGTCGGGGCGGTACGGCTTGGGCTCGACCCAGACGTCGTCGAACTCGTAGAAGCGCCCCTTGTATCTGGTGGGGCTCTCCGCCCAGGCCCCCCGCCAGATCTCGAGCTGCTCGTCCAGCAGCTTGCCGCGCTTCCCGAAGGGCACCCCCAGCGCGTCGTACTCGTCGCGGTGCCAGCTCACGGTCGGCTGCACGACGAGCCGGCCCTCGCTCAACAGGTCGAGGGTCGCCAGGTCCTTGGCGAGCGCGAGCGGGTGGCGCAGCGGGGCGATGATCGCCGCCGCCGCGAGCCGGATGCGGCTGGTCGCCGCGGCGATCGCGCTCAGCAGCACCAGCGAGCTCGGCCACGGCATCTCCGGCGGCTGGTTGCCGGGCAGCGCGTACTCGCGGGGGTTCGCCATCCGCCCCTCGGCGTCGGCGCTGCGCCCGAGCACGACGTGCTCGGAGAGCATCACCGCGTCGAAGCCCGCGTCCTCGGCCTCGACCGCCATCCGCACCAGCGCCCGCAAATCGCGCGGCGGCGTGAGCGTCCAGTTCTCGGACAGGACCAGCACCATGCGCGGCGCGTCTGCCATCAGTCCCCTCCCTCCATGAATGGGATCGCGGCCGCGTCCACCACCGTCGAGCCGCCGTCGGCGGTGAGCACCGCGCCGGTGACGAACGAGGCGTCGTCGGAGACCAGGTACGCGATCGCGCCCGCGAGCTCGTCGGGGTCCGCGGGCCGGCGTAGCGGCGTGGTCCTGGTGACCGCCGCGTAGGCCGCCTCGCGCTCGGGGCCGAGCTCGTCCATCTCGCCGTCCGCCATCGGCGTGCGCACCCAGCCCGGGCACACGGCGTTCACGCGCACCTCCGGCCCCAGATCCAGCGCCGCCTGCTTGGTGAGCATGATCAGGCCCGCCTTCGCGGTGCAGTACGCGGCCGACTCCGGCACCGCGCGCAGGCCCGCCACCGAGGAGACGTTCACGATCGCGCCCCGGCTTCGCCGCAACGATGGGAGCGCGGCGCGCATCACGAGCAGTGGGCCGGTG
>PKER01000246.1 GCA_002919115.1 bacterium | reverse complement strand
CGGGCCCGGAAGGGCCTTTTTTGTGCCCTCAGCCGCCGGCGACAAATGGATCGTCCTCCTCATGATGAGCGGCACGGGCGCCGCTCACCGAAAAACTTCGATCGACACTCTAGAGACAGCATGGCACGCAACTTCCCACTAGAGAAGACCCGCAACATCGGGATCATGGCGCACATCGACGCCGGCAAGACCACCACGACCGAGCGGATCCTCTACTACACCGGTCGTACCCACAAGCTGGGTGAGGTCCACGAGGGCGCCGCGACCATGGACTGGATGGAGCAGGAGCAGGAGCGCGGCATCACGATCACCTCGGCCGCGACCGCCTGCGAGTGGAACGGCCATCGGATCAACATCATCGACACTCCGGGCCACGTCGACTTCACCGTCGAGGTCGAGCGCTCGCTGCGCGTCCTCGACGGCGCCGTCGCTGTCTTCGACTCGGTCGCCGGCGTCGAGCCGCAGTCCGAGACCGTCTGGCGCCAGGCCGACAAGTACCGCGTGCCGCGCATCGCCTTCATCAACAAGATGGACCGCGTCGGCGCCCACTTCGCGAACGCGGTCCAGAGCATGCGCGACCGCCTCGGCGCGAACGCGCTGCCGATCCAGCTTCCGATCGGCGCCGAGGACGAGTTCGTCGGCGTCGTCGACCTGATCTCCAACAAGGCGCTCGTCTGGAAGGACGACCTGGGCACCCAGTACGAGGCCCAGGACGTGCCCGCCGAGATGGAGGACGAGGTCGCCGAGGCGCGCACCGCGCTGATCGAGGCGTGCGCCGACTACGACGACGAGCTCATGGAGCTGTACCTGGACGAGCAGGAGATCCCGCACGACCGGATCGTCTCGTCGCTCCGCCAGGCGACGATCGACCTCCAGGTCACGCCGGTGCTCTGCGGCTCGGCCTTCAAGAACAAGGGCGTGCAGCCGCTGCTCGACGCGATCGTCGAGCTGCTCCCCTCGCCGGTCGACATCCCGCCGGTCGAGGGCAACGTGCCGGACAAGGACGGCCAGCCCGGCGAGGCGGACACGCGCCCGGCCGACGACTCGGCCCCGTTCGCGGCGCTCGCCTTCAAGATCATGGCCGACCCCTACATCGGCAAGCTCACCTACTTCCGCGTCTACTCGGGCAAGCTCCAGGCGGGCGGGCGCGTGCTCAACGCGAACACCGGCAAGACCGAGCGCATCGGTCGCCTGCTGATGATGCACGCGAACCACCGCGAGGAGATCGAGGAGGCCTACGCGGGCGACATCCTCGCCGCGGTCGGCCTCAAGCAGACCTCCACCGGCGACACCCTCTGCGCGCCCGACGCGCCCATCCTGCTCGAGTCGATCGAGTTCCCGGACCCGGTCATCCAGGTGGCGATCGAGCCCAAGACCAAGTCCGACCAGGAGAAGCTCGGCACCGCGCTCGCGCGCCTCGCCGACGAGGACCCGACCTTCCGGATCGAGACCGACGAGGAGACCGGGCAGACGATCATCCACGGGATGGGCGAGCTGCACCTCGAGGTCATCGTCGACCGGCTCACCCGCGAGTTCAACGTCGACGCGAACGTCGGGCGCCCGCAGGTCGCCTACCGCGAGACCGTGCGGGAGCGCGTCGAGAAGGTCGAGGCGCGCTTCGTGCGTCAGACCGGCGGTCGCGGCCAGTACGGCCACGTCGTCATCAACCTCGAGCCGGCGCCGGGCGAGGGCTTTGACTTCGTCAACGAGATCAAGGGCGGCGTCATCCCGGGCGAGTACATCCCCGCGGTCCAGCAGGGGATGGAGGAGGCCCTGGGCTCGGGCGTCATGGCCGGCTATCCGCTGGTCGACGTCCGGGTGGAGCTGATCGACGGCTCCTACCACGAGGTCGACTCCTCGGAGATGGCGTTCAAGATCGCCGGCTCGATGGCGATCCAGGAGGCAGCGCGCCGCGCCAAGCCCGTGCTGCTCGAGCCGGTGATGAATGTGGAGGTCGTGACGCCCGAGGAGTTCCTCGGCGACGTCATCGGCGACCTCTCCCGCCGCCGCGGCAAGGTGCAGGGCCAGGAGCAGCGCGGCAACGCGCTCGCGGTCAGGGCATTCGTGCCGCTCGGCGAGATGTTCGGGTACGCCACCGACCTGCGTTCGTCCACGCAGGGGCGCGCCCAGTACACGATGCAGTTCGAGCGCTACGAGGAAGTCCCCAGCAACATCGCTGAGGAGATCGTGGCGGCCCGGAGCGGGGAGCCAGTGGGAGCCGGCGCGTAGCTATATTTCTCGGGTTCGCCCGCACGGGTACGGGTCGCATGCCGCGCCCGCGGAAGAGCCACTAGCGACCATCCGAACCAACACCGGAACTTAAAGAGAGAAGGACAACGAACTGAACCCCCGAGCCCTCAAGGCCGGAACGGAGAAGGAGCGAAATGTCGAAGGAGAAGTTCGAGCGCGATAAGCCGCACGTCAACGTCGGCACCATCGGTCACATCGACCACGGCAAGACGACGCTGACTGCAGCCATCACCACCGTTCTGGCGGAGGCCATGGGCGGCGAGGCGAAGAGCTTCGATGAGATCGACAACGCTCCTGAGGAGAAGGAGCGCGGGATCACCATCGCGACCTCGCACGTCGAGTACCAGACCGAGAACCGGCACTACGCTCACGTCGACTGCCCGGGCCACGCCGACTACGTCAAGAACATGATCACGGGCGCGGCCCAGATGGACGGCGCGATCCTGGTCGTCTCGGCCGCCGACGGCCCGATGCCGCAGACGCGCGAGCACATCCTGCTCGCCCGTCAGGTGAACGTGCCCTACGTGGTCGTCTTCCTCAACAAGGTCGACATGGTCGACGACGAGGAGCTCATCGAGCTCGTCGAGGAGGAGGTCCGCGACCTGCTCAACGAGTACGACTTCCCGGGCGACGACACCCCGATCATCCGCGGCTCGGCGCTCAAGGCGCTCGAGGGCGACGAGGACGCCAAGAAGGCCATCCTCGAGCTCGCCAACACGCTCGACTCCTACATCCCGGAGCCGGAGCGCGATCTGGACAAGCCGTTCCTGATGCCGATCGAGGACGTGTTCTCGATCACGGGCCGCGGGACCGTCGCCACCGGCCGTATCGAGCAGGGCGTCATCAAGACGGGCGACGAGGTCGAGATCGTCGGCATCCGCCCGACCGAGAAGACCGTCGTCACCGGCGTCGAGATGTTCCGCAAGATCCTCGACGAGGGCCAGGCGGGCGACAACGTCGGCTGCCTGCTCCGCGGCACCAAGCGCGAGGAGATCGAGCGTGGCCAGGTGCTCGCCGCGCCGGGCACGATCACGCCCCACACCAAGTTCAAGGCGGAGGTCTACTGCCTGAAGAAGGAGGAGGGCGGCCGCCACACCCCGTTCTTCTCGGGTTACCGCCCGCAGTTCTACTTCCGCACGACGGACGTGACCGGCGTCGCCAACCTGCCCGAGGGCACGGAGATGGTCATGCCGGGCGACAACGTGGAGATGACGATCGAGCTGATCGCTCCGATCGCCATGGACAAGGGCCTGCGGTTCGCCATCCGCGAGGGTGGCCGCACCGTCGGCTCGGGCGTCGTCACCGAGATCATCGAGTAACGACACCCAGCAAAGGACCGGTCCTCCGGGGCCGGTCCTTTTCGCGGCCCGCGGGGCCGCTTGCAAGGACATAAAGCGACGATCCTGGGGCGCCGGCCCCGCTCGGGCGGCGCCCCAGATCACGCGAGAAGTTCGACAACCGAAGACGAGAGAGAACCGAAGTTGGCAACGCTGGCCACCAACAAAATCCGAATCCGCCTGAAGGCGTACGACCACGAGGCGATCGACCGCGCCGCTCGCGAGATCGTTGATACGGCGACGCGCACCGGCGCGAGGGTCTCCGGGCCAGTCCCGCTGCCGACGGAGAAGAACGTCTACGTCGTGATCCGCTCGCCGTTCAAGGACAAGGACTCGCGCGAGCACTTCGAGATCCGCACGCACAAGCGGCTCATCGACATCCTGCAGCCCACGCCCAAGACCGTCGACTCGCTGCAGCGCCTGGACGCGCTCCCCGCCGGGGTCGACATCGAGATCAAGATCTAGACACGGACGCAGAGGACTTAGAGGACGCAAAGAGGACTTCCATGGCGGCGATCATCGGCAAGAAGGTCGGCATGACCCAGATCTTCCAGGAGGACGGCACACGCGTGCCCGTCACCGTGATCGAGGCCGGCCCGTGCCCGGTGACGGCCGTGCGCGATCCGGAGCGCGATGGCTACAAGGCCGTGCAGCTCGCCTTCGATCCGGTCGACGAGCGCAAGCTCACCAAGGCCGAGCTCGGCCACCTCAAGAAGGCCGGCGTCGGGCCCATGCGCACGCTGGTCGAGTTCCGCGACGAGGACCTGGGCTCCGAGGAGGGCCCGAAGGTCGGCGACGTCGCGACCGTCGAGCAGTTCGAGCCGGGCCAGAAGGTCAAGGTCTCCGGGGTCGCGATCGGCAAGGGCTTCCAGGGCACGGTCCGCCGCCACGGCTTCGGCCGCGGGCCCGTCACCCACGGCTCGCACAACGTGCGCGCCCCGGGCTCGATCGGCGCCGCCGCGTTCCCGGCACGAGTCTTCAAGGGCCTGCGCATGCCGGGCCACATGGGCGGGAAGCGCGTGACCCAGCGCGGTCTCGAGGTCGTCGAGGTCGACGCCGAGCGCAACCTCCTGATCCTGCGCGGCGCTGTGCCCGGTCCCAAGAACGGCACGGTGGAGGTGCGGAGCGATGGCTAAGGCGAAGACTTTGAAGGTCGCCTCGCTCGACAAGCAGGCGAAGTCCGAGGTCCCGGCGAGCGTCTTCGGCGAGGAGTTCCACGAGACCCTCGTCCACGAGACCGCGCGCGCCGAGGCCGCCGCGCGCCGGCGCGGCACCGCCTCGACGCTCGGGCGCGGCGAGGTCGCGATGACCGGCGTGAAGGCCTGGCGCCAGAAGGGCACCGGCCGGGCCCGCGTGGGCGCGCTGTCCGTGCCGCACCGCCGTGGCGGTGGCGTCGCGTTCGGCCCCAAGCCGCGCGGCTACACGTTCAAGGTCAACCGCAAGGCCCGCCGCCGGGCGCTGCGCGCCGCGCTGTCCGTGCACGCCGCGCGTGACTCGCTCGCGATCCTCGACGCCGCCAACTACAAGGAGCCGAAGACCAAGCAGGCGGCCGAGGCGCTCAAGAAGTGGGGCGCGCGCCAGCCGACCCTCGTCGTCATCAACCCCGACGAGGAGAACGTGCTCAAGAGCTTCCGCAACATCCCGCGCGTCACCGTGCTGCCGGCGAGCGCCGCGGGCGTCCTCGACATCATCGGCCACCGCTCGCTGGTGGTCTCGAAGGCCGCGCTCGAGGTGCTCGAGCAGCGCGCCGCCGAGGTCGTGCGCGGCAACGGTGCCGCTCCCGCCGAGGAGCCGAAGGCCGCCGCGCCGGAGGAGGAACCCAAGGCCGAGGAGCCGAAGGCCGAGGCCGAGGAGTCCGCGGAGGAGGCTCCGGCCGAGGAGGCCGAGGCGCAGCACGAGCCCGAGGCCGGCGCTGCGGCGGAGGCGGCCGACGAGCCCGCCGCCGAGGAGTCGGAGGATGAGCCCGAGGCCGAGAAGGACGGTGATGCGTGATGGATCCCCGTAGCGTGATCATCGAGCCGGTCGTGAGCGAGAAGAGCTACGCGCTCATGGCCGACGGCAAGTACACGTTCCGCGTCGACGACCGCGCCAACAAGACGCAGATCAAGCACGCGGTGGAGGAGATCTTCGACGTGCGCGTCGTCGGGGTGCGCACCGCGAAGGTCCGGCCGAAGCCGAAGCGCCGCGGCCTGCACGTGGGCAAGACGCGCGCCTGGAAGAAGGCGATCGTCCAGCTCGCCCCGGGCGATCGGATCGAGCTGTTCGAGGGCGCGGCGGTCGCCGAGTAAGCGACGTCACGGAGAGGACGAGAGGACTTTCACCATGGCAATGCGTAAGACAAAGCCGACGAGCCCCGGGCGTCGCTTCGCGATGTACCAGCTCCGCGAGGAGATCACGTCGGCTACGCCGCACAAGCCGCTGACCAAGGGCAAGAAGTCGACCGGCGGCCGCAACGCCTACGGCCGGGTCACCGCCCGCCACCGCGGCGGCGGCGCGAAGCGCAAGTACCGCGTGATCGACTTCAAGCGCCGCAAGGACGGGGTCCCGGCGAAGGTCGCGACCATCGAGTACGACCCGAACCGCACCACCTACATCGCGCTCCTGCACTACGCGGACGGTGCCAAGAGCTACATCCTGGCTCCCAACGGGCTCACGGTGGGCTCGACCGTGATGTCGGGCGAGGACGCCGACATCCGGCCGGGCAACGCGCTGCCGCTGCGGGCGATCCCGACCGGCACCGTGGTCCACAACGTGGAGCTCACCCCGGGCCAGGGCGGGCGCCTCGGCCGCGCCGCCGGGACCTCGATCCAGGTGGTCGCGAAGGAGGGCGACATGGTCACCCTGCGCCTGCCCTCGTCGGAGATGCGCATGGTCCGTGCCGAGTGCCGCGCGACGGTCGGTACCCTCTCCAACGCCGAGCACCAGAACGTGAAGATCGGCAAGGCCGGTCGGAACCGCCACAAGGGGCGGCGCCCGCAGACCCGAGGGGTCGCGATGAACCCGGTCGACCATCCGCACGGAGGCGGCGAGGCACACCACACGCCGGGTGGCCATCCGGTCACGCCGTGGGGCAAGCCCACCCTCGGGTACAGGACCCGGAAGAAGGGCAAGCCCTCGGACGCGCTGATCGTGCGCGGCCGCCGGCGCGGCAAGAAGAAGCGTTAACCACGACAACCAAGACCTGAGAGAACCGAACCACCCGAGACAGGACAGATGGGTAGATCAACCAAGAAGGGACCGTTCGTCGAGGAGCGCTTGATGAAACGCATCCAGGCGATGAACGAGGCGAACCAGAAGCAGATGATCAAGACCTGGTCGCGCGCGTCCACCATCTTCCCTGAGATGGTCGGTCACACCATCGCCGTGCACGACGGGCGCAAGCACGTGCCGGTGTTCATCTCGGAGTCGATGGTCGGTCACAAGCTGGGTGAGTTCGCGCCTACCCGGACCTTCAAGGGTCACGGCGGAAAGGACCGGTAACCGATGGCCGCCGCCGGCGAAAACACCCCCACGGTGCGCGCGAGCGCGCGCTACCTGCGCGTTGCCCCGCGCAAGGCACGGCTCGTCGCCGATCAGGTCCGGGGCCTGCCCGTGACCCAGGCGCGCGAGCTGCTCGACTTCTCGCCGCGCGGCGCCGCCCGTGACATCGCAAAGCTGATCGACTCGGCGGCAGCCAACGCCGAGCACAACCACGAGCTGGTCGCGGAGGACCTGCGGATCGCGGAGATCCGGGTCGACGAGGGTCCGACGCTGCGGCGCTGGCGCCCCCGCGCCCGCGGCCGCGCGACCAGGATCGACAAGCGCACGAGTCACATCACCGTGGCCCTCAAGCCGACGGAGGACGAGGAGTAGCTATGGGGCAGAAGGTTCATCCCGAAGGGTTCCGCGTCGGCTACATCCACGACTGGAAGTCGACCTGGTTCACCGAGCGCAACTTCGCGGACTACCTCCACGAGGACATGATGATCCGCGACCACATCGAGAACCGGCTTTCGCACGCCGGCCTCTCCGACATCACGATCGTCAAGCAGCGCGGTGAGATCACCGTCGACATCCACACCGCGCGCCCCGGCATCGTGATCGGCAAGTCGGGTTCCGAGGTCGACGCGCTGCGTCGTGACCTGCACAAGCTCACCGGCAAGCCGGTCAAGGTCAACATCCGCGAGATCAAGCGGCCGGAGCTCGACGCCAAGCTCGTCGCCCAGTCGATCGCGGAGCAGCTCCAGAACCGCGTCGCCTTCCGCCGCGCGATGAAGCGCGCGCTGACCTCGGCGATGCGCTCCGGCGCGAAGGGCGTCAAGGTGCAGGTCTCCGGGCGCCTCGGCGGCGCCGAGATGGCCCGCACCGAGGGCTACTCCGACGGCCGGGTGCCGCTGCACACGCTGCGCGCGGACATCGACTACGGCTTCGTCGAGGCCAAGACGACGACCGGCCGGATCGGCGTCAAGTGCTGGATCAACAAGGGCGAGGTCATGCCTGAGGGCTACCGGGCCGGCGCGGTGGAGGAAGAGGAGCTTCAGCCGCGTGGTCGCCGCGACGGCGACCGGGGCCGGGGTCGCGGCCGGCGCGACCGCGGTCCGCGCCAGCAGCGGCGCAGCGAGCAGAGCGCTCCCGCCCAGCAGGGCGAGCGCAACACCGCCGCTACGGCGCCGCAGGCCACGCCCGAGACGACCGCGAGCGGAGGTGAGTCCTGATGCTTTCCCCGAAGCGCGTTAAGCACCGCAAGGTGCAGCGGGGCCGCATGCGCGGCATGACCAAGGGCGGCTCCGAGGTGCACTTCGGTGACTTCGGGCTGAAGGCCACGGAGCGCGGTTGGATCACCAACCGCCAGATCGAGGCCGCCCGTATCGCGATGACCCGCAAGATCAGGCGTGGCGGCAAGGTCTGGATCAACGTGTTCCCGGACAAGCCCTACACGAAGAAGCCGGCCGAGACCCGCATGGGGTCCGGCAAGGGCAACCCCGAGGGCTGGGTGGCCGTGGTGAAGCCCGGCCGCGTGATGTTCGAGCTCGCGGGCGTTCCCGAGGACCTCGCGCGCGAGGCCATGCGCCTGGCCGGCCGCAAGCTGCCCGTGAAGACGAAGTTCGTCACCCGGGAGGGTCTGCACGAATGAAGGCCTCCGAGGTTCACGCGATGACCGACCAGGACCTGGTCGAGGCGCTGCGCGAGGCGCGCCAGGAGGCGTTCAACCTGCGCTTCCGGCACGCGACGGGCGAGCTCGAGAACACCGCCGCCCTGCGCGAGTCGCGGCGCAACGTCGCGCGCCTGCTGACGGTGGCGCGCGAGCGCGGAATCGACGTCAATAAGGAACTGAGCAGAAAGCGGAAGTGATGGCAGCCGAAGAGGAAAAGGACGAGACCGCCGAGGCCCCGGCCGAGGAGCCCGCTGCGGAGGAGGCTGCTGCCGAGGAGGCCGCCGCGCCGGCGGAGCCCGAGGAGAAGCTCACCCCCAAGCAGCTCCGCAAGCGCCGTCGCGCCGAGCACAAGGGCAAGCCGCGTCCGCCGCGGACCCCCGAGCAGCGCGCCGCCGAGCGCAAGGCCGAGCGTGCCCGCAAGGCCGAGCTGCGCCGCAAGCGCCGCGCCGCCGAGCGGGCCAACAAGGGCGAGCGCCGCGAGGGCACGCCGCCGCGCGAGCGCAAGCCGGGCGTGCGCCGGTACCGGCAGGGGACCGTGGTCTCGGCCAAGCCCGACAAGACCATCACCGTCCGCGTGGACATCGTCCGGCGCCACCGCCGCTACGAGAAGGTCGTGCGCACGTCCACGACGCTGCACGCGCACGACGAGCGCAACGAGGCGCATGAGGGCGATGTCGTGCGAGTCGTTGAGTCCCGGCCGCTCTCGCGGACCAAGCGCTGGCGGCTGGTGGAGATCCTGGAGAGGGCCCGTTAGCGATGATCCAGCAGGAGACAAGGCTTAAGGTCGCCGACAACTCGGGCGCGCGCGAAATCCTCTGCATCCGCGTCAAGGGTGGCTCGCACCGTCGCTACGCGCGCGTCGGTGACGTGATCACAGCGACCGTGAAGCAGGCGACGCCGCGCGGCAGCGTGCGCAAGGGCGAGGTCGTCCAGGCCGTCGTCGTGCGCACCCGCAAGCAGCTCGGCCGGCCGGACGGCACCTACATCTCGTTCGACGAGAACGCCGCCGTGCTGATCGACAACCAGAACAACCCGCGCGGCACCCGCATCTTCGGTCCGGTGGCGCGCGAGCTGCGCGACCGCAACTTCATGAAGATCGTGTCCCTGGCTCCGGAGGTGCTCTGATGGCCCGGAAGCGCAACCAGACGCCGGCGAAGCGCAAGGCGATGCGCATCCGCAAGGACGACACGGTCATCGTGATCAGCGGCAAGGACCGCGGCAAGACCGGCCGCGTCCTGCGCACCGAGCCGCGTCGTGAGCGCGTGTACGTCGAGGGCCTCAATATCGTTAAGCGCCACACGCGGCCGCGCTCGATCCGCGACGCCCAGAAGGGCGAGGCCGGTGGCATCATCGAGAAGGAGGGGCCGATCCACGTCTCCAACGTGATGCTCCTCGACCCGCGCGACAACAAGCCGACCCGCGTCGGGATCCGCATCGCGGAGGACGGCACGCGCAAGCGCTACGCCAAGCGCACCGGCCAGGACATCGACTAACGCCCGACCCCCAACCCCCGAAGCCCCGAACGAAAGTTTCATGGAAGCCACGACAGCGACACCGACACAGCAGGCGGCACCGCCGCCCCGGCTGCGCGAGCGCTACGAGAACGAGCTCGTCCCCAAGCTGACCGAGAAGTTCGGCTACAAGAGCCGGATGGAGGTCCCGCGCCTCGAGAAGATCACGCTGAACATGGGGATCGGCGACGCGAAGCAGTCGACGCCCCTGCTCGAGGCGGCGACGGAGCAGCTGGCGCTGATCGCCGGCCAGCGGCCGAACGTGCGCCGGGCCCGCAAGTCGATCGCGGCCTTCAAGGTGCGCGAGGGCATGCCCGTCGGCGTCGCGGTCACGCTGCGCGGCGCGCGCATGTGGGAGTTCCTCGACCGCATGATCACGATCGCGATCCCGCGGATCCGCGACTTCCGCGGGCTCAACCCGCGCTCGTTCGACGGCCGGGGCAACTACTCGATGGGGGTGCGCGAGCAGCTCATCTTCCCCGAGGTCGACTACGACTCGATCGACCAGGTCCGCGGGCTCGACGTGACGATCACGACGACCGCGAAGACCGACGAGGAGGCCTTCGAGCTGCTCCTCGGCCTGGGCATGCCGTTCCGCCAGGACGGCCGCCCCGGCGGCTCGGCGACCGCCGCCGAGCAGGAGGAGGAGCGCCGCAAGGAGGAGGCTCGCGAGCGCGCCGAGGCCGAGGCCGCTGCGCGCGAGCAGCTCCAGGAGGAGAGCCCCGAGGCGCCCGCCGCCGAGCCCGCCGAGGGCGAGGGCGAGGACGCCGCCGAGGGCGAGACGGAAGAGGCGAGCGAGGGGGGCTCCGGCGAGTAGCGCCGGGCACCTGCTAAATCAAAGGGCCGACCAATGGCAAAGACTTCAAAGATCGTTAAGGCGAGGCGCGAGCCGAAGTACAAGACGCGGAAGCACAACCGCTGCCGGCGCTGCGGGCGCCCGCGGGGCTACTTCCGCAAGTTCGGGCTCTGCCGCATCTGCCTGCGTGAGGCAGCCCACAAGGGCTACATCCCGGGCATGACCAAGTCGAGCTGGTAGGACCGATGCTGACCGATCCGATCGCCGACTACCTGACTCGGCTGCGTAACGCGCAGCACGCAGAGCACCAGGAGGTCGAGGTGCCCGCCTCGCGCCTCAAGAAGGAGATCACCCGCATCCTCAAGGAGCAGGGGTACATCGCCGACTACGAGGTCGAGCCGACCCGCGTGGGCGAGGTCATCCGCATCAAGCTCCGCTACGCGGACGGCCGCCGCCCGGTGATCACCGGCATCGAGCGCGTCTCGCGCCCGGGTCGCCGCCGCTACGTCAAGGGCGACGACGTGCCGCGCGTCATGGGCGGCATGGGCACGGCCATCGTGTCGACGTCACAGGGCGTGATGACCGGCCATGAGGCGCGCGCCAAGGGCATCGGCGGGGAGGTCGTGGCCTACGTCTGGTAGGGCCCCGAGGGATTTGAGATGAGTCGTATCGGAAGAAAGCCAATCCCGGTGCCGGACGGCGTGACCGTCACGATCGAGCCCGGCACCGTGTCCGTGAAGGGCCCGAAGGGCGAGCTCTCGCAGCGGATCAGCCGCGACATGAAGGTCGAGCAGAAGGACGGTGTGCTCACCGTCGAGCGGCCGACCGACCGCGGCCCGCACCGCGCGCTGCACGGGCTGACGCGCTCCCTGATCGCGAACATGGTCGAGGGCGTCACCAACGGCTATGAGCGCCGCCTCGAGATCCAGGGCGTCGGCTACCGCGCGCGCCTGCAGGGCAAGACGCTCGAGCTCAGCGTCGGCTACTCGCACACCGTGCAGATCCACGCTCCCGAGGGCATCGAGTTTGAGGTTCCGCAGCAGACGGAGATCGTCGTGCGCGGTATCGACAAGCAGCTCGTCGGCGAGATCGCCGCGCGCATCCGGCGGGTGCGCCCGCCCGAGCCGTACAAGGGCAAGGGCATCCGCTACGCGGGCGAGCAGGTTCGTCGCAAGGTCGGAAAGAGGGCGTAAGCGATGGCAGTTGCTACGAAGCGCGAGCGTCGCCTCAAGCGCCGCCGGCGCGTCAGGGCGAAGATCCGCGGCACGGCGGAGCGTCCGAGGCTGTCGGTGTTCCGCTCCAACCGGGGCACGAGCGCGCAGCTCATCGACGACGACCGCGGCGTCACGCTGGCGGCCGTGAACTGGACCGAGCCCGAGCTTCGCGAGCTCCCGCGCATGGAGCAGGCGAAGCGCGCCGGGGAGCTCATCGCGCAGCGCGCGAAGGAGGCCGGCATCGAGACCTGCGTGTTCGATCGCGGCGGCTACCGCTACCACGGCCGCGTGCGCGCTCTGGCTGAGGGCGCGCGCGAGGGCGGGCTGAACTTCTGAGGCAAACCACTACCCTGGGACGTCGGCAATGGCACGAGAGCGCGAATTCGAGACTGTGAGCCCCCAGGGGCTCGACCTGCAGGAGCGGGTCATCGAGATCAACCGGGTCGCCAAGGTGGTCAAGGGCGGCCGGAGGTTCTCGTTCACCGCGCTCGTTGCGGTCGGTGACGAGCAGTCCGTGGTCGGGATCGGCTACGGCAAGGCCCGCGAGGTTCCCCTCGCGATCCAGAAGGCGGTCGAGAACGCCCGCAAGTCGCTGATCCGCGTGCCGATGTACGGGCAGACGATCCCGCACTTCGTGATCGGCCGCTTCGGCTCGGGCCACGTGGTGCTGCGCCCGGCGAGCCCCGGTACCGGCGTGATCGCCGGTGGCGGCGTGCGCGCCGTGCTCGAGCTCGCGGGCATCCGCGACGTGCTCGCCAAGTCGATCGGGACGCAGAACCCGATCAACCTCGTCAAGGCGACGATGGACGGGCTCATCCAGCTCCGCCGCCCGGAGGAGGTCGCCAAGCTGCGCGGCCTGTCCGTGGCGCAGGTGCTCGGGCTCGACAAGCTCGCCGAGGCGGGCAAGCTGCCCAAGCCCGAGGCAGAGCAGGAGCCGGTCACGGCCCAGCAGGTCGTCGCCGAGCAGGCCGAGGCGTCTGAGTCCGAGGGCGAGCCCGTCGCCGTGGCCGCCGAGAGCGGCGCTGCGGCCGAGGGCGAGTCCGGCGCCGAGGGCGCCGAGCAGGCCGAGTCCGGGGAGTCCGGCGAGTAAGCGGAAGGAGCGCTCATGGCCCAGCTGAAGCTCAAGCAGGTCCGCTCCGCGAACGGTGCCAGCGCCCGGCAGCGCGACACTCTGCGCTCGCTGCGGCTCGGCAGGATCGGGCGTGAGAGCACGATGGAGGACACGCCGCAGCTGCGCGGCATGCTGAAGGTCGTCGATCACTTGGTGGTGGTCGAGGACGGGGAGGCTTCGTAGATGGCTCGCCTCGCTCCCGAGGAGATCGGTCTCGACACGATCCGGCCGAAGCCGGGTTCCCGCAAGCCGCGCAAGCGCGTCGGCCGCGGCGAGAGCTCCGGCACGGGCAAGACTTCCGGCCGCGGCCACAAGGGCGCCGGCCAGCGCTCGGGTTCCAAGCGCAAGATCGGCTACGAGGGCGGCCAGAACCCGATCCACATGCGGATGCGCAAGCTGCGCGGCCCGCACATGAAGAAGTCGATGCCGTTCGAGCCGTTCCGGACGCACACCCAGCCCGTCAACCTCTCCGATCTCGAGGAGCGGTTCGAGGACGGCGCCGTGGTGACGCCGGAGACGCTCAAGGCCGCCGGGCTCGCCAAGCGCAAGCACCCCGTGAAGGTGCTCGGGCGCGGCGAGCTGTCGAAGAAGCTCACGGTTCGCGTCCACGGCTTCAGCGCGACGGCGCGCGAGAAGATCGAGGCGGCCGGCGGCACCTGTGAGCTGATCGAGGACTAGCTCACCTTGCTGCAGACGATCGCCAACGCGTTCAGCGTTCCGGAGATCCGGCGCAAGCTCGCCTTCACGGCGGCGATCCTGCTGCTCTACCGCCTCGGCGCCTACATCCCGGCGCCGGGCGTGAACATCGACGCCGTCGAGTCGATCGAGGAGAACTTCACCGGGTCGAACATCCTCGGCTTCCTCAACCTGTTCTCCGGCGGCAGCCTCCAGCGCCTCTCGCTGTTCGCGCTGGGGATCATGCCCTACATCACGGCCTCGATCATCCTGCAGCTGCTGACGGTCGTGGTGCCCTCGCTCGAGCGCCTGCAGAAGGAGGGCGAGGTCGGCCAGCAGAAGATCACGCAGTACACGCGCTACCTCACGGTCGGCCTGTCGTTCGCCCAGGCGCTGGGCTACGTCTTCCTCTTCCAGTCCTTCCAGGACCAGGCCGGCCAGAGCGTCGTCGGCGACCTGACGTTCGGCAAGGTTTTCCTGATCGTGATCTCGCTCACCGCGGGCACGACGCTGCTCATGTGGATGGGCGAGCTGATCACGCAGCGCGGGATCGGCAACGGCATCAGCCTGATGATCTTCGCGTCGATCGCGTCGTCGATCCCGGGCGGCATCTCGGCCTGGTGGAACAACCAGGATCAGGTCTTCGTGGTGATGATGCCGTTCATCGCGCTCGCCGTGATCGTCGGCATCGTCTTCGTCCAGGAGGGCCAGCGGCGGATCCCTGTGCAGTACGCGAAGCGCGTGGTCGGCCGGCGCATGACGACCGGCGGCTCGACCTACCTGCCGCTGCGCGTGAACATGGCCGGCGTCATCCCGGTCATCTTCGCGGCGTCGATCATGGCGTTCCCGCCGACGATCGGCCAGCTTCTGGGCGGCGCCGACGAGAACTTCTGGACGGACTTCGCCAACTTCTTCAACCCGAACGGCTGGGCCTACGTGGTCGGCGAGGTCTTCTTCATCATCATCTTCACGTACTTCTACACCGCGGTCACCTTCAACCCGGTCGACCAGGCGGACAACCTGAAGAAGTACGGCGGCTTCATCCCGGGCGTGCGCCCGGGGCGGCCCACGGCCGAGTACCTCGACCGGATCCTCTCGCGGCTGACGTTCCCCGGCGCGCTCTACCTCGGCGCGGTCGCGGCGCTGCCGACGATCCTGATCTCGCAGACCTCGGCCAACTTCTACTTCGGCGGCACCTCGATCCTGATCGTCGTGGGCGTCGCGCTCGACACCGTGAAGCAGCTCGAGGCGCAGCTCATGATGCGCAACTACGAGGGCTTCCTGAAGTAGCCGAGCCCTCCGCGCCGGACCGCCACCCAACCGTCCGCACAGCCCTGGTTGCCGCTTTCCGGCACCCAGGGCCGGACCCGCGGCCGCTCGCACCACACGTTCAGCCCTGGTCGTCGTTTTTCGAACACGTGGGCTGAACGTCCCGCGGGCCCGGCGCGACGTTCAGCCCTGGTGTTCGTTTTTCGCATACCAGGGCTGAACGTGGGGTTGGGGGCTGCGTGGATGCTTGTTTTGCGCGCGGTCGTTAGGCTTCCGAACCCGTGTCCGAGCTGAACCTCATACTCCTCGGCCCGCCCGGGTCCGGAAAGGGCACCCAGGGCGAGCGCCTCCAGGCCGACCTCGAGCTGCCGTACTACGCGACGGGCAACATCCTGCGCGCCGCGGTGCGCGAGCAGACCGAGCTCGGCAAGCAGGCGAAGGAGTACATGGACCGCGGCGACCTGGTCCCCGACGAGGTGATCATCGGGGTCATCGCCGAGCGGCTCGGCACGCACGAGGCCGAGGACGGCTTCATCCTCGACGGCTTCCCGCGCACGGTGGGGCAGGCGGAGGCGCTCGCGGAGCGCATGCGCGCGCTCGGCCGGCGGATCACCGCGGCCCTGCTGATCGACGTCTCCGACGAGGAGGTCATCCGGCGCCTGGGCGGGCGGCGGACGTGCCCGAACGGCCACGTCTTCCACATCGAGTTCGACCCGCCGGAGAAGGAGGGCGTCTGCGACGTCTGCGGCGAGCAGCTCATCGTCCGCGACGACGACAAGCCCGAGGTGATCCGCCACCGCCTCGAGCAGTACCGCGAGAAGACCGAGCCGCTCGTCGGCTACTACGACGAGCGCGGCCTGCTCGAGCGCGTCGACGGCACCGGCTCACCCGACGACGTCTACGAGTCGATCCGCGCGCTGCTCGCCACGCTGCGGATGGAGGAAGAGGCCTAGGAACCCGCGGCCCGCGCGGCCCGACCGCCGCCGCCCTCTACGCTTGGTCCATGTTCCGCGGCGGGATCATCCTCAAGACCCCCGAGCAGATCGAGGCGATGGCGCAGGCCGGTCGCATCCACGCCCGCTGCCTGAAGATGATCGCCCAGAAGGCGCGCCCGGGGGTGACCACCGCGGAGCTCGATGAGGCGGCCGAGCGCTTCATCCGCTCGCAGGGCGCCGTCCCCAGCTTCAAGGGCTACAACGGCTTCCCCGCCTCGATCTGCGCGTCACCCAACTCGATGGTGGTCCACGGGATCCCCGGTCCCTACAAGCTCCAGCGCGGCGACGTGCTCTCGATCGACATCGGCGTCACCAAGGACGGCTGGGTGGCCGACGGCGCGGTGACCGTGATCGTCGGCGGCGAGGGGCCGCCTGAGGCCGAGCGCCTGCTCAAGACGACCGAGCGGTCGCTGCACGCCGGCGTCGCCGCGGCGCAGCCCGGCAACCGGCTCTCGGACATCTCGCACGCCATTCAGCGGGTCGTCGAGGGCGACGGGTTCTTCGTGATCCGCTCGCTCGTTGGCCACGGGATCGGCCAGCGCATGCACGAGGACCCGCAGGTCCCCAACTACGGCCCGCCGGGCCGCGGGCCGGTGCTCCAGCCGGGCACGGTGCTCGCGATCGAGCCGATGACCGCGGTCGGCACCGACGACGTCTACACGGCCGACGACGGCTGGTCGGTGTACTCGGCGGACGGCTCGCTGACGGCGCACTTCGAGTTCACCGTGGCCGTCACCGAGCACGGCCCGCGCATCCTCAACCCCTGGCACGAGCTCTGAGCGCGCGGCCCGGGGAAGCGAACGAGCCCCTGCTACCATTCTCGTTCGCCTCTGGTGAGAGCCGGGGGTGTGTTTTCGTGGCCGCGGGCCCGGTTCATGGGGCCAAGCGGCTTTCTGAAGGATACGACCGACGATTTACGCGCTGCGAGCGCGACCCGCGAGGCGCGCGGCGGCGGAATGGGTAGGTAGAAAGAAAGTGAAAGTTCGAGCGTCAGTGAAGCCGATGTGTGAGCGGTGCCGGGTGATCCGCCGGCGCGGCCGCGTCCTCGTGATCTGCTCGAACCCCCGGCACAAGCAGCGCCAGGGCTAAGGAGAACGGCAGGCTAAGGAGCGCATGGCACGTATCGCAGGAGTAAATCTCCCTCTCAACAAGCGGGTTGAGATCGGGCTGACCTACATCTACGGGATCGGCCGCTCGACCGCCAACGAGGTCCTCCAGAAGGTCGGCATCGACCCGGACACCTACGTCAAGGACCTGACCGAGGAGGAGACCATCAGGCTCCGCGACGAGGTCGAGTCGCGCGAGGTCGAGGGCGACCTGCGCCGCGAGCGTGCCCAGAACATCAAGCGCCTCTCCGAGATCGGCTGCTACCGCGGCATCCGCCATCGCCGCGGGCTGCCCGTCCGTGGCCAGCGCACCAAGACCAACGCCCGGAGCCGCAAGGGCCCGCGGCGCATGAGCGTCGCCGGCAAGAAGAAGCCGGGGAAGAAGTAGGGAGGCGAGGATCTAGATGCCCCAGCCGCGCAAGGGACGCGCTCGCCGTCGGGTCCGCAAGAACATCCCGTACGGCATAGCGCACATCAAGACGAGCTTCAACAACACGATCGTCACCATCACCGACCCCGAGGGGAACGTGATCGTCTGGGAGTCCGCCGGCTCGGCCGGTTTCAAGGGCTCGCGCAAGTCGACCCCGTTCGCCGCGCAGGTGACCGCCGACGCCGCCGCCCGCAAGGGCATGGAGCACGGCCTCGAGCGCGTGGAGGTCCACGCTAAGGGCGCCGGCTCCGGGCGCGACACGGCGATCCGCTCGCTGCAGGCGGCCGGTCTGCAGGTGACGACCGTGAAGGACGTTTCCCCGCAAGCACACAACGGTTGCCGCCCGAAGAAGCGGCGGAGGGTCTGAGATGGCTCGCGATACCGGACCGGTCTGCAAGCAGTGCCGCCGCGAGGGGCAGAAGCTCTTCCTGAAGGGCGAGCGCTGCCTCACCGACAAGTGCGGCGTCGAGCGCCGCTCGTACCCGCCGGGTGAGCACGGCCGCGGCCGCGTGCGCGCGTCGGAGTACCGCAACCAGCTCCGCGAGAAGCAGAAGGCGCGCCGCTACTACCAGATCCTCGAGAAGCAGTTCCGCTCCTACTACGAGAAGGCCGCCCGCCAGGAGGGCGTCACCGGCGAGAACCTCCTGCGCCTGCTCGAGCGCCGCTTCGACAACGTCTTGGTGAGGCTCGGCTTCGCGGCTTCCCGCCGCCAGGCGCGCCAGCTGATCAGGCACGGCCACTGGCTGATCAACGGCAAGCGCGTCGATATCCCGAGCTACCAGGTCCGGCCCGACGACGTCATCTCGATCAAGCCGGACTCCCGTGCAGCCGATGTGGTGCGCGCGGCGACCGAGCTGACCGCGGCCGTTCCGCCGTGGCTGCAGGCCGATCACGATGCCCTGACCGCGAAGGTCCTTCGCCTGCCCGAGCGCAGCGAGATCGAGACCCCGGTCCAGGAGCAGCTGATCGTCGAGCTCTACTCGAAGTAATCGAGCTGAGCTCATCCGAACCCGCAACAACCGGAGAAGCCCCATGACCACCCTGCCCGAGTTTCAAGTTCCGAAGATCACCAAGCAGGACGCCGACGAGAGGCGTGGCACGTTCGTGATCGAGCCCCTCGACAAGGGGTTCGGCTACACGTTCGGGAACAGCCTGCGTCGTGTGCTGCTCTCCTCTCTGGGCGGCGCGGCCATCAAGAGCGTTCGCATCGAGGGCGTCGCGCACGAGTTCTCCACGATCGAGGGTGTCAAGGAGGACGTCACCGACATCGTCCTCAACCTCAAGGACATCGTCGTGCGCATGCACACGGAGGCCGACGAGGTCGAGGCCCCGCTCGTCGCCAGCGGTCCGGGCGAGATCACCGCGAAGGACATCGACCTGCCCGCGGGCGTCGAGATCCTCAACCCCGACGCGCCGATCGCGACCCTCGAGAAGAAGACCAAGCTCGAGATGTACCTGACCATCGGGCGCGGTCGCGGCTACTCGCCGGCCGAGGAGAACAAGTCGGACGACCAGCCGATCGGCGTGATCCCGATCGACTCGATCTTCTCGCCGATCCGCCGGGCGGCTTACCACGTCGAGTCCGCGCGCGTGGGGCAGCGCACCGACTTCGACAAGCTCTCGCTCGAGGTCGAGACGGACGGCTCGATCGAGCCCGGCGCGGCCGTGCGGGAGGCCGCCGAGATCCTCATCAAGTCGCTGGCGATCTTCACCGACGCCGACCGGGTCGAGGAGCTCACCGCCCGCGAGAACCGCGAGGAGGCTGAGGCCGAGGGCGCCGGCGCCAGCCAGGCGGCCGAGGGCGACGACCGCCTCATCGAGGAGCTCGAGGTCGGCGTGCGCGCCTACAACTGCCTGAAGCGCGCCGGCATCCAGACGGTCGGCGACCTCATCCAGCGCTCGGAGTCGGAGCTCAACGCGATCCCGAACTTCGGCAAGCGCTCGACGGAAGAGGTGAAGGACGCCCTCGCGCAGCTCGGCCTGAGCCTGCGGGAGGAGTAGGGCGAAGCAGCTATCCGCGGGCGCGGGCTAGGATTGCTCGCGCCCTCGGGCGACCTCCGAAGGAACAATGCGTCACGCAAAGCAAAAGGGAAAGCTCTCGCGCTCCAGCGCCCACCGCAAGGCGCTGCTCCGCAACCTCTGTCGCGAGGTCATCGACCACGAGCGCATCCGCACCTCCGAGGCGAAGGCGAAGGCCGCGAAGCCGCAGCTTGAGAAGCTGATCACGCTCGGCAAGCGCGGCGACCTGCACGCCCGCCGCCAGGCCCTCGCCGAGCTCGGCCAGGACAAGTTCCTGGTCCACAAGCTCTTCGAGGAGATCGCGCCTCGCTACGCGGACCGCAACGGCGGTTACGCGCGCATCGTGAAGCTCGGCCCGCGCCGCTCGGACTCCACCGAGATGGTGCTGCTCGAGCTGGTCTGAGCCGCCGTCCAAACCTCCCCTAGCTGGGCACGCCCGGGCGCGTTAGCCTGTCGCGTTCTCGCAGGCGTATCCCCGCCTGCGCGCAGGAGGTCGCTGGTTGCGAGGAGCGTGCTTACGGGTGGGCGTGCTCGCGCTGGCGTCAGGCGCGCTGGGAGCTGGGGGGTTGCCCTGCTCGCGCCGACGGCAAGGCCCTGTACCTGCTGGCGGGAACGGCGACGCGCTCGGCGTCTCCGGGCGCCCGCGGACTACGTGACCGACATCCAGGGCGACAAGCTCGTGGTGCTCAAGCGCCGGCGGTGATCGCCCCTGCCGCGCGTCCCACCGGGGCCGACACCGGGCGGCCTGCCTACGCTTGCGGGTCGTGGCGAGCTGGAAACTCACGATCGCCTACGAGGGCACGCGCTTTGCGGGGTGGGCCCGCCAGCCTGGCCTGCGCACCGTGCAGGAGGAGCTCGAGCGCGCGGTGGGGCGGATCCTAGGCGGGATCGAGGTCCAGCTCACCGTCGCGGGGCGCACCGACGCGGGCGTGCACGCCACCGGTCAGGTGGCGAGCTTCGAGACGGACCGGGAGCCCCCGGATCGCTTCGCGGAGCGGATCAACGCGGTGCTCCCGCGCGACGTCGCCGTGCTCGCCGCCGAGCGTGCGCCCGACGGCTTCGACGCGCGCCGCTGGGCGCGGCGGCGGCGGTACCGCTACCGGGTGCTGACCGGCGCGATCCGCGATCCCTTCGAGGAGAGGCGGGCGCTGTGGTGGCGCTACCCGGTCGAGCGGGCCCGCCTGGACGCCTGCGCCGAGGCTCTGATCGGCGAGCACGACTTCACCGCGTTCACCCCGACCAAGACCGATCACGTGCGCTTCAACCGCGTGGTCACGGAGGCCCGCTGGGAGGAGGAGTCAGAGCGCGTGCTCGCCTTCCGGATCGAGGCGGATGCGTTCATGCGCAACATGATCCGCGTGCTCGTCGGCACGATGCTCGAGGTGGCGAGCGGGCGGCGCAGCGTCGAGGACTTCGCGAACCTGCTCGAGGGCGCGCCCCGCGAGCGCGCGGGGGAGACCGCACCCGCCCACGGCCTCTACTTCGAGGGCGTCGCCTTCGGCGACGGCCCGCTCGTGATCGACTACGAGGCCGAGGCGGCGCCCGAGTGAGGCGCGGGGTCAGCCGACGATCCGCACGCGCCCGAGCTTCACTCGCTGCTGTCCGCCGAGGCTCTTGGCCGACACGCGCACCCGGGCGCGCACCCGGCCGCCTTCCCGCAGGGCCCTGCGGGCCGCGCGGCGCGCCATGGCGGGGATCCCTGGCGCGAGGGGCGTCGCGGTGTCCGCGCTGAGCGCGCGCCGTTCGGCCTCGAGCCCGAAGCGCTTGGGCTTCGAGCCGGGCCTGCGGACCTCGATGCGGCCGAAGGCTCGAGCCGTGCAGTCGAGGTTCCGGCAGGTCGTGCCGACGCGCACCGCGCGCAGCGACGACTGGCGGCGCTCGAGCGAGACCGAGAGCCCAAGGCGCGGGAGCTCCTCGACGCGGATCTCGACCGGCTCCGAGGTGATGCGCGAGGGTCCGTTGCAGTAGGCGGTCTGGCCCGTGAACGGCGAGGCGAGCCCGAGATCGAAGAACTGGGGCAGCGGCGTGCAGCCGTCGCCGTCGTCGACGGTCACGGTCGCCTGGTAGGTGCCGGGCTCGGCGTAGACGTGGGCGCGGCTTGGTGTGTCGGTCGCAGCCGACGCGCCGTCGCCGAAGTCCAAGGCGTAGGTCGCGATGCTCTCGTCGTCATGGGACCCGGATGCGTCGAGGGTCACGGGAACGCCGGCGTAGGCGGTGGCGGGGGCGGAAAGCTCGGCCACCGGCGGCTGGTTGGGCACGATCGCGATTTGATTCTCCGAGGCGAGTCCGTGATTCGGTAGGGCAAGCGGGGAGCCCGCCTTGCCTGTCGCTGTGTCTATCGGGGTGATCGTGTGGGCGGGGGAGCTATAGACGTACGCCGACCTGCCGTCCGGGTTGATGACCAGCTCGATCGGGGAGTCATCGACCGGGACCTCTCCCGCGACGGCGTTGGTCTCTACGTCGATGGCGTAGACCTTGCTTGGCGTGTCCCAGAGTGCGACGTAGACGGTCTTCCCGTCGGGCGTGACGCGAGCGACGAGGGGACGGCCGCCAAGCGAGATCGTCTTCACGACGTCCTTGGCTCGAGTGTCGATCACTTGTATCTCGCCGGTGCGGATCAGGGGGACGTAAGCGAAGTTGCCGTCAGGAGTCAGGGTGATCCTCAGTGGCTCCGCGCCGACATCGATCAGCGCGCGCTCGCCGGTCTTCGCGTCGATCGCTGCGACGGTGCCCGTGCCGGCGTTCGCCACGTAGAGGGTGCCGCCGTCTGGGGAAACCGCGATCGCGAAGGGAAAGGTCCCTCCGGTCGCGTAGCTTGCGACGACGACGTTGTCCTCCGGATCGATCACGTGGACGGCGCCGTGCATGGGGTCGGACACGTACACGGACTTTCCATCGGGGGCGAACGCGATCCCGTAAGGGCTGGTGTCCGGGATCGTGATGGTGTCGACGACCGCGTTGCCCTGCGTGTCGATCACGGCGACTGCGGCCGCGTTGGAGAGCGTCACGTAGGCGCGCTTGCCGTCGGGGGCGACTGCGATCCCGGCCGGGTGATCCACCGTCTGCGGATCCCCGACAGGGATCGCCTGTCCGGGCTGCATCGTGTCGAGGTCGACCGGGACCACCACGTCCAGCGCGCGATCGACGACGTAGGCGGTGCGGGCCTGGGCTTCGGCAGGGGGACCGGCCGCAAGCAGCCCCAGGGCCGAAGCCAGGGCCAAGGTGAAAGCCGCCAGCGACCGGCCCGCCGTCCGGCGCCGCTGGCCAAACCCGCCGAAGGTCCCCCCGTACTCGTTGTGCATGATCCTGTGACTCCTCGTTACGTGAAGTATTGCCGCTACGCGCCCCGCGCGAACGCCCGATGTCCGGCTTGCGGCCCCGCTTGCGCCCGCGCTGGTCGCGCTTCGGGGTGCTCCGCTTGTGTGTCTTGCCGATCGCCGGGCTGCCCTTCCTGAGCGCGATCGTCTCGGTCGGCCCCCGTTGCGCTCGAGTGGGCCCAGCCGGGGGTTCGCGGCGACGAGGTCGCCCGGCCCGCTGAACCCCTGGCGCCCACCGTCCGTAGTGGAGATCAGGTTGTGGCCGAGCGAGGTGATCGGGTCGCCCGCGCGGTCGTTCGCCTGGGGGCCGCTGAGGTTGAGGGCGACGAGGCCGTTGCGGACCTCGATCGCCGCGCTCCCCTGCCTGTAGAGCTCGCCCCCGACCGGGCCGAAGCCGTCGTCGTCAGCTTCGGCGACGTTGCGGGCACCGTGGCCGCGTGTCCGTGCCCGGATCCAGCCAGGGGCCGCACCGCCGGTGACGCTCACCTCGAGTCGGCCGGGGCCGCCTCTCCAGCCGCGCCCGGGAACTCGCCCTCGCCCAGGGACGCGGGTCGGCCGGGGAGGAAGATCGAGCTGCCGGTGGCGAGCGCGATCGGCTTGTCGTCGGCGTTGCGGATCTCGGCGCGCGTGATCGCGAGCGTGCGACCCGCGTGGACGACCTCGGCGCGCGCGGTGAGCTCGCGCCCGTCCGCCACCCCGGGGCGCAGGTAGTTCACCTTGAGGTCGAGGCCCGCGACCGCGGTCCCCGCGGGCGCGATCGAGACGACCGCGGACTGCATCGTCGTGTCGGCGTGCATCGCGATCGCCCCGCCCTGCAGCAGGCCGGTCGGGCTCGCGAGCCACTCCGACGCGGGGAGGGTCATCATCGCCCGCCCGTCGGCGGCCTCACGCAGGGTCAGCCCGGTCAGGTAGTGGAGCGGGGGAGAGGGGAGGGCGCCACTGATCTGGTCGGCGAGCACCTCGGCGCCGCTGCGCGCGCTCCACTGCGACTGGTCGATTGGCTCGCTGGCGACCGGGCGGCTCGTCATCGGCTCGAGCGCGCGTAGGCCCTCGGATGGCTGCGGGGTGCCCTCGGGCAGCTCAGGTACGTCCTCGAGCTTGGGCAGAAGCGCGAGGCGCGACGTGCCGTGCGCGATCAACCGGTCGCCCGGGCCGAGCACGAACGCCTCGGTGAGCCCGATGGTGCCGCCGACGTGGATCGCCTGCCCGTGGGCGTGCAGCTCCGCGCCGATCGGCGTCGGCCGCAGGAACGTAAGCGAGAGCTCCGCCGTGGTGTAGGGGGTCGCGGGCGGCAGGCGGGTCTCCGCCGCGCATCCGAAGGCGATGTCGGCGAGGATCGCGAGCGTGCCGCCGCCGATCACGCCCGCCGAGTTGACCAGCCACGGTGACGCGGGCATCGTCGCTTCGGCGGTGCCGTCGCCCACGGCGATCGGGCGCGCGCCCGTCAGGTGGGTGAGCGGCGGTAGCGGGCCCTCCGCGGGCCAGCGCCGCAGGCGCTCCAGCCCTGCCAGCCGCATGATCCCGGGAGGCGGGTACGACCCGCGCACGGGCTCCCGCCACACGTAACGCGGGCCCTTCGCATCCCCCGCCGCCGACAGTGCGCTTTCGTTGCTCATTTCAACGTTTTCGCACACTCGGCGGGACGGTGCTGACGGGGGCGCGGCGTCCGCGATGCAGACGCGCCTACCCTGCGTCGCGCGCCAGCACGTCCGCCGGGCCCTCGATCCACACCTGGACGCGGTCGCCAGGGTGCCACTGCGGGAAGCCGAGGCGGCGCGAGCGCAGGCGCTCGCCCGTGCTCAGCTCGAGCTCGAGCAGCTGGTCGTGGCC
>PKER01000009.1 GCA_002919115.1 bacterium | reverse complement strand
CCCCCCCCCCCGGGGGGGGGGGGGGGGCCCCCCCCCCCCCGCCGCTCCGGGTCGGGGATCCCGACCTGCCGTAGCAGCTCGACCGCCCGGGCCCTGGCCTCGCGCTTCCCCACCCCACGGTGATGGCGGATCGCCTCCGCGACCTGGTCGCCCACGGGGTAGACCGGATTGAGCGACGTCATCGGCTCCTGGAAGATCATGGCGATGTCGTTGCCGCGGACGCGCCGCATCTCGGCCTCGCTCAAGGCGAGCAGGTCCCGCCCCTGGAACACGATCCGGCTGCCGGGCATGATCCGGCCGGGAGGCTGCGGCACGAGGCGCATGATCGAGAGCGAAGTCACGGACTTCCCGCTCCCGCTCTCTCCTACGATCCCGAGCACCTCGCCCTTGTCGACGCTGAACGAGACGCCGTCGACCGCGCGGGCGAGCCCGGCCTCCGTCTCGAAGTACGTGCGCAGGTTCTCGACTTCCAGCAGCGCCACGGTCAGCTCCGGAGCCGCGGGTCCAGGGCGTCGCGCAGTCCGTCGCCCAGCAGGTTGAAGGCGAGCACGGTCACGACGATCGTGAGCCCGGGGAAAGTGGCGACCCACCACGCGCTGAGCAGCGTCTCCCTCCCGTCCGCGACCATGTTCCCCCACGTGGGCGTGGGCGGCGCGACGCCGAGCCCGAGGAAGGAGAGGCCGGCCTCGAGGACGATCGTGTTCCCGATCCCGAGCGTCGCGGCGACGATGACCGGCGCGAGCACGTTGGGCACGAGGTGCCGCAGGATGATCCGCCAGCGGCTGAATCCGAGCGCGCGCGCCGCCATCACGAACTCCCGCTCTCTCAAGCTCAGCACCTCGCCCCGCACGATCCTGGCCGTGCTCGGCCATTGCGTCAGCCCGAGCACGGTGATGATCAGGAAGATGCTCGGGCTGAAGAGCGCGATGATCATGATGAGGAGGACGAGTCGCGGGAAGGCGAGGACCATGTCGGTGAAGCGCATGATCGCCGCGTCGACTCGCCCGCCCAGGTACCCGGCCACGGCGCCGAGGATCGTGCCGATCGTGATCGCGATCGCGACGGCGACGAACGCGATCGAGAGCGACACGCGCGCCCCGTAGATGATCCGGCTCAGCACGTCGCGTCCGAAGCGGTCGGTGCCGAGCGGGTGTTCGAGGGAGGGCGGCAGGAACCCCGTGCGCACGATGTCCTGCTGGGCGATCGGGTCGTAGGGCGCGATCAGCGGCGCGAGGAGCGCCACCAGGTAGAGAACCACGATGATGGCGAGCCCCGTCATGGCGAGCCGGTCGCGGCGGAGCAGGCGTGCGGCGATCCGCCACTGGGAATCGCCGCCCGCCTCGACGGCGCGGGGCCGCGGCCGCAGGTCCCGGAACGCGGCGAACCAGACGGCGCCAAGCGCGAGCGCGAGCGTCGCCACGGCGACGTAGTCGTCGAGCGAGCCGTCCGTCGCCACGGCGGCGATCCGCGACGCCGCCAATCGCGACCGCGTCGTGGCCGAGCTGGCGCGCGCGACGGGAGCCGAGGTCGAGGTCCTGAGCGGAGAGGAGGAGGGCCGCCTCGCGTTCCTCGGGGCGACGAGGTCGCTCGGCGCCCCGCCTGAGGGCCTGATCGCCGTCGTCGACGTCGGCGGCGGCTCCTCCGAGGTCGTGCTGGGCACGGTCGCGGAGGGCGTGCGCGAGGTGCGCTCCTTCCAGGTGGGCTCCGGGGCGCTCGCCGAGGAGCTCTTCCGCGGCGATCCCCCGACCACAGCCGAGGTGCGCGCCGTGCGGGAGCGCATCGACCGGGCCTTCGCGGGGGTCGAGCTCGCGCGGCCCGACCGGGCCGTCGCGGTCGGCGGCAGCGCCACCTCGTTGGCGAGGGTGGTCGGGCCGGTGCTGGAGCCGGAGGGCCTCGAGCGCGCTGCCCGTGTGCTGGTGAGCGATGCCTCCGAGGCCGTGGCCCGGCGCCTCGGGCTCGACTCGCGCCGGGCGCGCGTCCTGCCCGCCGGCGTGCTCGTGCTCGCGAAGCTCGCCGAGGTGCTGCGCGCGCCGCTTGAGGTCGGTAGGGGAGGCCTGCGCGAGGGCGTCGTCCTGGAGCTGGCCGAGAGCTCGTCGTGAGGCCGCCGTGGTAGCGTCGATGGGGGCCGGCGGGATGGATTCGACGCTTCGCAGATGGGGATGTGCCGCGCTCGCGGCGGCCAGCGCTGCGCTTGGGCTCGCGGCGAGCGCCGCGGCGGGCGTCCCCGAGCCGGTGGCCGGATCGTCGGGGCTCGGCGACCCGATCCTGCCGCGCTCCGGGAACGGCGGCTATGACGTCGAGCGCTACGACATCGCCCTGCGCTACCGCCGCGACGGGACGATCAGCGCGCGGGCGAGGATCCTGGCGCGGGTCGACACCGACGGGTCCCCCGTCCCGGGCCCGGCGCTCCGCCGGTTCAACCTCGACTTCCGCGGGCCGCGGATCACCGCGGTGCGCGTCGACGGCGAGCGCGCGCAGCGCCGCCGCCAGGACCAGGAGCTCGTGATCACCCCGGCCGACCCCATCCCCGACGGGGCGGAGTTCCGCGTGGCGGTGCGCTACCGCGGCAAGCCGCGGGCGTTGCGCGGTCCCGACGGCGCGCTCGAGGGCTGGATCCGCACGGCCGACGGCGCCGTGGCGCTCGGCGAGCCGCGCGGGACACCGACGTGGGCCCCCGTCAACGACCACCCGAGTGACCCGGCGGAGTGGCGCATCCGGCTGACCACGCCGCGCGGCCTGCTCGGGATCTCGAACGGCCGGCTCGTGGAGCGGACGCGCGGCGCGCGCACGGTGACGACCCGCTGGCGCGAGACGCACATGGCCCCGCACGTCGCGCTGGTCGCGATCGGGCGCTACCGCGTCGACCGCCGGGGCGGCTACGTGGCGGTCGCCGACCGCACGGTGAAGCGCTCCGCCCTGCGCACGCTCCGCAAGCGGACCAAGCGCGCGATCGCCTCCCTCGCCGACGTCGCCGGCCCATACCCGGCCGACGGCGAGGGCGGGGTGATCGACCCGGCCCCGGTCGGGTACGCGCTCGAGACCCAGTCGCGCCCCTACTACCCGAGCGTGCCCTCGCGGCATCTCGTCGTCCACGAGGTCGCGCACCAGTGGTTCGGCAACTCCGTGCTGCCCGCGACGTGGCGGGAGATCTGGCTCAACGAGGGGTTCGCGACCTACATGGAGTGGCTCGACGACGAGCGCCGCGGCATCCAGACGGCCGCGCAGCGGTTCGACGCCGAGTACTCGCGCCACGGCCCGGCGGCGCCGTTCTGGGCGCTGCCGCCGGCGGAGCCCGAGGATCCAGGCGAGATGTTCGCCGAGCCGGTCTACGTGCGGGGCGCGATGGCCCTGCACGCGCTGCGCACGGCGATCGGCGACGCCGCGTTCGAGGAGCTGCTTGAGCGCTGGGCGAGCGAGTTCCGTGGCCTTCCGGCGACGACCGAGGACCTCCGCGCGCTCGCCGAGGAGGTCTCCGGCGAGGACCTCGAGGCGCTGTTCGACGCCTGGCTGCATCAGCCGTCGAAGCCGCCTTCGCCCCTGAGCGCGGCCCGCGTCCGGCAAGCGCGCGTGCGCGGCCCTGGGGCGGGGCCGGGCGCCCGCCCGCGCAGCGCTACCCTCGGCCGGTGAGCGGAGCATCCCAGTCGCAGCGCCATGGAGCGGGCTGAGGCAGAACGCGCCGAGGAGCGGGAGGGCGCCGCGGCACCCGACCTGGAGGACCCGTCCCTCTACTTCAACCGCGAGCTCTCCTGGCTCGACTTCAACGAGCGCGTCCTGCAGCTCGCCGAGGACGAGTCGGTGCCCCTGCTCGAGCGCGTCAAGTTCTGCGCGATCTGGGAGTCGAACCTGGACGAGTTCTTCATGGTCCGGGTCGCGAACCTCGAGGAGCTGATCGACGCCGGCCGCGACGCGCGCGGGGCGGACGGGATGAGCCCCACAGAGCAGGCTGCCCGGATCCACGAGCGCGTCGAGGCGCAGCGCGCGCGGGTCGCTGCGTGCGCCGCCGAGCTGCGCGAGCGGCTCGCCGAGCACGGCATCCGCATCCTGGACGTCGAGGGCGCGACGCCGGAGGAGCGGCGCGAGCTCGACCGCATCTTCGAGCGGCAGGTGTTCCCGGTGCTCACCCCGCTCGTGATCGGGCTCGGGCGCTCCTTCCCATACATCTCCAACCTGTCGCTGAGCCTCGTCGTGCGGCTGCGCGACCCCGAGCAGGGCACCGAGGTCCTGGCCCGCGTGAAGGTCCCCAAGGAGCTGCTCGGCAGGTTCCTGCGGCTCGGCGGGGAGGGCACGACGCTGGTCCGGCTCGAGGACCTGATCGCCGCCAACCTCGAGGCGCTCTTCCCGGGGATGGAGGTCTTGAGCCACTCCTTCTTCCGGGTCACGCGCGACACCGACTATGACGTCTCCGACGAGTCGGACGACCTGCTCGAGGCAGTCCAGGAGGAGCTTCGGCGGCGCCGCTTCGGCGAGGTCGTGCGCCTCGAGGTCGAGCGCGGGATGGAGCCGCGGCTGCGCGAGCAGCTCGTGCTCGCGATGCGGCTCGAGGACCGCGAGGCGTACGAGATCGACGGCTGGCTGGACCTCTCCGACCTGTGGGACATCGTCAATTTGCCCGGGTTCCCGGAGCTGCGCGACCCGCCCCACACGCCGGTCACCCAGCCGCGCCTGCTGGGCGACAACGGCGGCGAGGCGGACCTGTTCGCGGCGATCCGCGAGGGCGACGTGCTGGTGCACCACCCCTACGACTCGTTCGCGACCTCCGTGGAGCGCTTCGTGGCCCAGGCGGTCGACGACCCGAACGTGCTCGCGATCAAGCAGACCGTGTACCGCACGAGCGCCGACTCGCCGCTCGTGCCGGCGCTGATCACGGCGTCGGAGCGCGGCAAGCAGGCCGTCTGCCTGGTCGAGCTCAAGGCGCGCTTCGACGAGCAGGCGAACATCCGCTGGGCGAAGAAGCTCGAGGAGGCGGGCGTCCACGTCGTCTACGGGATCCCTTCGCTCAAGACGCACGTGAAGTGCGTGCTGGTCGTGCGCCGCGAGGGCGACGGCGTGCGCCACTACGCGCACATCGGCACCGGCAACTACAACCCGAAGACCGCGCGCACCTACTCGGACCTCGGGCTGTTCACCTGCGACCCGGAGCTTGGCGCCGACCTCGCCCAGATGTTCAACTACCTCACCGGGTACGCGCGCCCGCGCGCCTACCGCAAGGCGCTGGTCGCCCCGCACAACCTGAGCGAGGCGATCCTCGCGGAGATCGAGGAGACGATCGCGGCGCACTCGCCGGAGCGCCCGGCGCGCATCCGGATGAAGATGAACGCGCTGCTCGACGCGCGGTCCATCCGGGCGCTCTACCGCGCTTCGCAGGCCGGCGTGCGGGTGGAGCTCAACGTGCGCGGGATCTGCGCGCTGCGCCCGGGCGTCCCCGGCGTGTCGGAGAACATCCGCGTCGTCTCGATCGTCGGGCGCTTCCTCGAGCACTCGCGGATCCTCAGCTTCGAGCGGCCCGGCGAGGAGCCGCGGATCTACATCGGCTCCGCCGACCTCATGCCGCGCAACCTCTACAACCGCGTCGAGCTCGTGGTGCCGGTCGAGGACCCGCGGATCCGGGCCGAGCTGACGGACGTGCTCGACCGCTGCCTCGCGGACAACACGAACGCCTGGGAGCTGCGCGAGGACGGGACCTGGGAGCGCCTGCGCCCCGACGGCGAGCCGCGCTCGGTCCACCGCGAGCTGATCGAGCGGCACGCGCAGCGCGCGGCCGAGGCGGGCTGATGCCCTCCGTTCGCCGCAGCCGCCGGACGTTTGAGTTCGCAACACTTTGGAGGCCGTGATCCACGATTCGCTGGGGTGGTGGCTCGCCGAGGCGGGCCCAGTCGAGCCTTACGCGCCGCTCACGGAGGAGCGGGCGGCGGACGTCGTCGTGGTCGGCGGCGGGTACACGGGCATGTGGACGGCCTGGCTCGTGCGCGAGCTCGAGCCCGAGGCGCGCGTGGTCCTCGTGGAGTCGGGGATCTGCGGCGAGGGCCCGAGCGGGCGCAACGGCGGCTTCGTCAACTCGATGTGGTTCAGCCTGCCCTCGATGCGGCCGCGCTTCGGCGAGGTCGGGGCGCTGGGCGTGGCGCGCGCGGCGCAGCAGGCGGTGGACGAGATCGGCGCCTGGTGCGAGCAGCAGGGCGTCGACGCCTGGTACCGGCGCGGGGGCTACCTCCAGGTCTCAACGACGCCGGCGCACGACGGCGTGTGGGAGCAGACGGTGCGCGCCTGCGAGCAGCTCGGGGAGCCCGACGCCGTGCGCGTGCTCTCCCCCGAGGAGGTCCAGGAGCGGTGCGCCTCGCCGATCTTCCGCGGCGGCGCCTTCTTCCCGGGCTCGGCGACGGTGAACCCGGCGCGGCTCTCGCGCGGTCTGCGCGCGAAGCTGGTCGAGGCCGGCGTCGAGGTGTACGAGCGCTCACGGGCGGTCTCGGTGCGGGCCGAGCCGGGGGGCGTCGTGGTGCGTACCGAGGGCGGCGGGGTCGTGCGCGCCGGGCACGGCGTGCTGACCGCGGGCGGCGCGCTCGCCCGCCTGAAGCCGCTGCGCTACCGGATGACGCTCACCTCCAGCCACATGGTGATCACCGAGCCCGTCCCGGACGTGCTCGAGGAGCTCGGCTGGACGGGCGGGGAGTGCATCACCGACGGGCGCCACATGGTCAACTACCTGCGCACCACGCCCGACGGGCGGATCGCCTTCGGCTGGGGCGGCGGCCGGGTGGTCTACGGCGCGAACCTGCGCGGGCGCGCCGAGGTCGACCCCTACATCACGCGCCAGGTGATCGAGCACCTGCACCGCTTCTTCCCGCAGCTGCGCGGCCGGCGCATCGAGCACGCCTGGGGCGGGCCGATCGACGTCTCGCCGAGCCACACGCCGGTCGTCGGCACGCTCGACGGCCGCGTGCACTACGGCTTCGGCTTCACCGGGAACGGCGTCGGGCCCTCGCGCATGGTGGCCCGCGCGCTCGCCGGCCTCGCCCTCGACCGCCGCGACGAGCACACGCGGCTCGCGATCGTCGAACAGCGCCCGATCCGGGTGCCGCCCGAGCCCTTCCGCTACATCGGCGGCACGATCGTCCGCCAGGCGCTCGTCCGCCGCGAGGAGGCCGAGGAGCAGAACCGCGAGCCCGACCCCGTCACGCGCTTCATCGCCTCGATCCCCGACCGCATCGGCATCCAGATCGGGCGCTGAGCCTGCCGGGCCGCGCCCGCCTCACCGCAGTGAGGCGGATTCGTTCGCCCCTGCCGCACATATCCGCCTCAGCCCCGCACGTGAGGCGGATTCGTTCGGCTATGTCGAACAAATCCGCCTCGCTCGGGCGTTGGGGCGGGCCGGGAGGGAATCGCCGTGCCTCCGGCGAACCGGCAGGCATGCGACGCGTGAACCTCAACCGGCTTGAGTTCGAGTACGAAAGCGACAGCCCCGCCGGCTTTCGCAGGGGCAGGGCGCGGCTCGGGCCCGAGCTCGGCGCCGAGATCACGGGCGCGAGCGTGTACGAGCTGCCGCCGGGCGAGGCCCTCTGCCCCTACCACTACGAGTGGGGCGAGGAGGAATGGCTGCTCGTGCTCTCCGGGACGCCCACCCTGCGCGACCCCGACGGCGAGCGCGCCCTCGAGCCCATGGACCTGGTCTTTCTGCCGCGTGGTCCGCAGGGCGCCCACCGGGTGCAGAACGACGGCGACGAGGTCGCCCGCGTCCTCATGTTCTCGAACGTGAGCTGGCCGAACGCGGTGGTCTATCCCGACAGCGACAAGCTGCGGATCTGGGCGGCCGAGGACAGCCCCGACAACCTCATCTTCCGCCGCGAGGGCGCCGTCGGGTACTTCGACCGCGAGGCCTGATCCGCAGGAAAAGCGCTCGCGCGCGCCGTCCGCGCATGGCAACATGGGCGCGTGGACTTCGTCGTCCGGCGCGGCACCACCCAGGACATCGATCGCCTGGCTCCGCTCTGGGAGGCCCTGCGTGCGCACCACGCGACCCTCCCGGCGATGCCGCCCAAGCGTGCGCCGCACCGGTCCTGGGAGTACCGCCGCGGCCAGTACCGCACGTGGCTCGAGGAGGGACGCGGCACCCTGCTCATCGCCGAGCGCGGCGACGAGGCGATCGGCTACGCGATGCTCACCACGGGGCCGGGCGCGGCGACGTGGGACATGGGCGAGACGATCGTCGAGGTCGAGACGCTGTCGGTGCTCGCCGCCGAGCGCGGGCAGGGCGTGGGCACGGCGCTGCTCGAGGCGGCCGAGGAGTTCGCCCGCGAGGTCGGCGCCCGGACGCTCGCCGTCGGGGTCGCTCACACGAACTCCGACGCGATCCGCTTCTACGAGCGCCACGGCTACCGGCCCTTCTACGTGACGCTCCTGCGCACGGGCGTCGACGAGGGCTAGGGCCGCCGGGCCCGCCCCGTTCCCGCTTACCCTGGGTATGTGGCACGGCGGACGATCGCGCACGTCGACATGGACGCGTTCTACGTGTCGGTCGAGCTGCTGCGCCACCCCGAGCTCGTCGGCAAGCCGGTGATCGTGTCGGGAACCGGCCCGCGCGCCGTGGTCACGACCGCCTCGTACGAGGCGCGCAAGTACGGCGTGGGCTCGGCGATGCCCGCCTCGCGCGCGCGGCGGCTGTGCCCGGACGCGGTCTGGCTGCCGCCGGACTTCGCCTACTACCGGGAGGTCTCGCGCAAGGTGATGGCGCTGATGCGCGAGCTGGGCGTGCCGATCGAGCCCGTCTCGTTGGACGAGGCCTACCTGGACCTGAGCTCGGTGCCCGACCCCGTCGCCCGGATGAGCGACCTCGTCCGCCGCATCCGCGAGGAGCTCCGCCTCGACGCCTCTGTCGGGATCGGGCCCAACAAGCTGGTCGCCAAGGTCGCGTCCGACGCCGAGAAGCCGCGCGGGTTCGTCGTGCTCACCCGCGAGCAGGCGGTCGAGCGCTTCAAGGACGCGCCCGTGCGCCTGATCCCGGGCATCGGCCCCAAGACCGCGGCGAAGCTGAACGGCTACGGGGTGAAGACGCTGGGCCAGCTCCAGCGCTGCACCGTGGAGGGCCTGATCGAGCGCTTCGGCGAGACCCACGGCCGGATGCTCCACGAGCGCGCGCACTTCCGCGACGACTCGCCGGTGACGCCCCACCGCGAGGCGAAGTCCCGCTCGGTGGAGACGACCTTCGACACCGACATCGCCGACCGCGGGCGCATGGAGGAGGTGCTCGCAAGGCAGGCGGAGCGGCTGAGCGGGGAGCTGCGCAAGCGCGACCTCGCCGGGCGCACGATCGGGATCAAGGTGCGCCACGACGACTTCACGACGTACACGCGGGTGCGCAGCATCGGCGAGCGCACCAACGACCCGGAGGTGATCGCGGCGGTCGCGCGCCAGCTCCTGCGCGAGAACCCGCCCAAGCGGCCGGTGCGGCTGCTCGGCGTGCGCGTCGCGGGCTTCGCCGAGCGGGGGGCCGCGGAGGAGCCCGCGACCCCGACGCTGCTGGAGTCCGGCTAGCCCGCGCTCACCAGCGCGAGGTGACGACCTTCTTGCGCGTGTAGAACTCGACGGCGTCGTTGCCGTTGGCGTGCAGGTCGCCGTCGATCGAGTCCTTCCAGCCCGAGAACGGGAACCACGCGACCGGCGCGGCGACGCCGACGTTCACGCCGATCATCCCCGCCTCGACGCCGAAGCGGTAGCGCCGCGCGGCCTCTCCCGAGGTGGTGAAGATCGAGCCGGCGTTGCCGTAGCGCGAGCCGTTCACGAACTCCAGCGCCTCGTCCAGGTCGCTCACGCGCACCACCGCGAGCAGCGGCCCGAAGAGCTCCTCGCGCGCGACCTCCGACTCGCGGTCGGAGACCTCGACGATCGTCGGGCCGAGCAGCGTGCCGGCCTCGTTGGCCGTCGAGCGGCCGTCGAGCACGAGCTCGGCGGTGCCGTCGGCGAGCGCGCGCTCGAGCGCCCCCGTGACGCGGTCGCGCGCCTCGGGCCCGACCAGCGGGCAGACCTCGACGTCCTCCTTGTCGCCGGCGCCCGCCTCGAGCTCGGCGGCGGCGTCGCGGATCGCGGCGAGCACCTCGTCCTGGCGCTCGCGGTCGCCGACGAGGACGACCACCGAGCCGGCGAGGCAGCGCTGGCCCGCGGCGCCGAACGACGAGCTCATGATCGCCGGGACCGTCACGTCGAGGTCGGCGTCCGGCATCACGACGAGCGAGTTCTTGGCCCCGCCGAGCGCCTGGCAGCGCTTGCCGTTCGCGGCGGAGCGCTCAGCGACGTACCGCGCGGTCGAGGCCTGGCCCACGAACGAGACCGCCTCGATCCCGGGGTGGTCGAGGATGCCGTTGACCGCGTCGTGCGCGCCGTGGACGAGGTTGCAGACGCCCGCGGGGATCGCGTCGATCCCGTCGATGAGCTCGAAGATCAGCTCCGCCGGCCGCGGGTCGCGCTCCGACGGCTTGAGGATGAACGTGTTCCCGCACGCGATCGCGAACGGCAGGAACCACAGCGGGATCATCGCGGGGAAGTTGAACGGGGTGATCGCCGCGACGACGCCCACCGGCTGGCGCACCAGCTCGACGTCCACGCCGTTGGCGACGCCCTCGAGGTTCTCGCCCTTGAGCAGGTGCGGGATCGCCGTGGCGGCCTCGGTCGACTCGATGCCGCGCAGCACCTCGCCCCGCGCGTCGGCGAGCGTCTTGCCCATGTCCTCGGTGACCAGGCGGGCGATCTCCTCCTGGCGCTCCCAGAGCGCCTCGCGCAGCGCCATGACCGCGCGGGCGCGCTTCTGCGGCGGCGTGGCGCGCCACGCCGGGAAAGCCTCCTGGGCCGCGCGCACGGCGGCGTCCACGTGGGCGGCGCTGCTCAGCGGCACCTGGGCGGCGACCTCCCCGGTGGCGGGGTTGATGTCGTCGAGCAGCTCGACGCCGTCTACGTCGACCCACTCACCCCCGACGTAGTTGCGGAGGACGCGGGCACCGCCCCCCTGAGACTGGCGACTGGCGACTGGCGACTCGGCCACGGGCTTCATGCTCCACCTCCGTCACGCGGCTGCTGCGCCGCGGCGTTGTATTGCGAGTACGGGTACCACCACTCCTTGGGCGCAATCTCCGTCTCGACGTGTACGTGCTTGGTCTCCTGGAAAGCCTCGAGTCCCTCGCGCCCCAGCTCGCGGCCGAGGCCGGACTGCTTGAACCCGCCGAAGGGCCCCGCGTCGTTGTCGGTCAGCGGGTCGTTGAACCAGACGGTGCCGGCGCGCAGCTCGCGCATGCAGCGCAGCATCGTGGCTAGGTCGCGCGTGTAGACGTTCGCGCCGAGCCCGTAGGGGGTCGAGTTGGCGAGGGCGATCGCCTCATCGAGCGTGCGCACGGGCCGCAGGGGCGCGACGGGGCCGAAGGTCTCCTCGCGCCAGACTGCCGTCTTGTCGGGGGCGCCGACCACCACGGCGGGCGCCAGGAAGTGGCCGCGTTCCTGGCCCGCGCGGTCGCCGCCGACCAGCACCTCGCCCCCGGCGTCGACCGCTTCGGCGAGCTGGCGCTCCACCTTGGCGCGCTGCGCGGCCGAGACCATCGGCCCGATGTCGGTCGAGGGGTCCATGGGGTCGCCGACGACGAGCCCGCGCGTGGTCTCGACGAAGGCGTTGAGGTAGTCGTCGTAGACGTCGCTCATCACGTAGAAGCGCTCGGCCGAGGTGCAGACCTGGCCGGCGTTCAGGAACGCGGCCCACACGCCGCCGCGCGCGGCGACGCTGAGCTCGCCGGCGACGTCGGAGCAGACGATGAACGCGTCCTTGCCGCCCATCTCCAGGTTCATGCGGGCCATGCGCGCCGTGCAGGCGGCCGCGACCTTCTTGCCGGTCTCCACCGAGCCGGTGAAGGCGACGGCGTCGATCCGCTCGTCGGCCGCGATCGCGGCGCCGACATCGCCGTCGCCCGCGACCAGGTTGACCACGCCGGGGGGCAGGTGGTCGAAGCAGGGCGCGAGGGCCAGCGTGGAGAGGGGCGTGAGCTCCGAGGGCTTGCAGACGGTCGTGTTGCCCGCGGCGAGCGCCGGCGCGAGCTTCCACGCCAAGAGCAGCAGCGGGTAGTTCCAGGGCACGATGCAGCCCACGACGCCCAGCGGGTCCTTCACGACCATCGCGAGCTGGGTGGACTCGATCGGCGGGATCACCCGGCCGGCGGAGTCGCGGCCGATCTCCGCGTAGTAGTCGAACGCGGCGGCGGTCCAGCCGACCTCGTCGGAGTTCTCGATCAGCGGCTTGCCGCCCTCGGCGGTCATCAGCCTGGCGAGCTCGTCGGTGCGCGCGCGGATGCGCGTCGCCACCTCGTGCAGCATCTCGGCGCGCTCGACGGCGGGCGTCGCCGCCCAGGAGGGCGCGGCCTCGCGCGCTGCCGCGATCGCCGCGTCGAGCTCCTGCGCGGAGGCGCTCCCCACGGTGGCGATCGTCTCCTCCGTGTAGGGGTTCTCGACATCGAGCGGTGCGCCCGTGCCGGCCACGAGCTCGCCCCCGATCAGCAAACGCGTCTCGTAGCTAGCCATTCCCAAGAAGCGATGCTACCTGTGGCCGCGATCGGCGCCAGTACAAGGAGTGCGCGGGGGATTGGCCGATTCGTCGAGTTCGGGCGCCCGGCCTGCCGCACGCGGGTTAGCCGTTTCGCCGTGACGGGTACGGGTTAGACGTGATCGGCGGTTTGCTGCGGCGCCTGCGCACCATGCGGGAGGCGAATTCTGATCCTGGGTATGCTCGCGTAGTGGCGATTCCGGGAGAGGTTCGAGTCTCGAGCCCGGTTGACGGCGTCGGCGTCGTCGCGTTGGTCGGCGAGCACGATCTCGGCACCGTCAATCAGGTTCGCGCCGCGCTTGAACGCGCCCAAAACGAGCAAGGGGCGGTCGTGGTTGACCTCTGCCAGGCCACGTTCATCGATTCCTCGATCCTCGGCGCGATTCTCGAGGGCCGCCGCCAGGCGACCGAGAAGCAGAAGGGTTACGGCGTTGCCTGCGACGGCTCCTCGGAGCCGGTCAATCGCGTGCTCGACGTGACCGGCCTGCGGCGCGAGCTGCCAGTGCACGAAAGCGTGGACGCGGCACTCGAAGCCATCCGTCAGAGGACGGGATCGGCGTGAGCGGTTCGGCGACCGAGCTACGGCTCGCGGTCGCCGCCCGAGCCGAGAACCTAGCCCTGGTTCGCCAGGCGCTCGCCGGCCTGGGGGATGCCACCGGGATGGACGAGGCGACGCTGTCCGACCTCAAGCAGATCGCCACCGAGGCGTGCATGAACTCGGTGGTTCACGCCTACCCCGACGACTCCGAGGGCAGGATCGAGGTCCGCGCGCGGGTCGCCGCGGGCGAGGTGACCCTCTCCGTGCGCGACTGGGGCGTCGGGTTCCGGCCGCGCCCCGCCGACGCGCGCGGCCAGTCGCTGCGCCTGGGCCTGCCGCTGATCGCGTCGCTCGCCGACCGCTTCGAGGTCTTCGCGCCGCTCGACGGCGGCACCGAGGTGCGCGTGCGCCTCGGCCTGCAGGGCGCCGCGGAGCCCGTGCAGCAGTCGTCGCCCGCGCCGCCGCGTGAGGCCGAGGTCGCGGTCACGGGCGATGCGGCCCGCCAGGTCATCGCGCGGGTCATGGCGATCGCCGCGACCCGCGTCGGGTTCTCGCTCGACCGCATGTCCGACGGCGTGCTGATCGGCGACGTGATCTCCTCGCACGACGCGGGCGACTTCGCAGACAAGCGCGTGGGCGTCGAGCTCGACGAGCCCGAGCCCGGCACGCTGTGGATGCGCGTCGGCCCGTTCGTGGACGGCGGCGCCCAGCGGCTCATGGAGCACATGGAGGTCCCCGGGATGGACTTCTCGCTCGCGAAGCTCGCCGACCGTGTCGCCGTCGAGACCGACAAGCAGGGCGACTTCGTCGTGATCGAGCTCTCCCGCGACCACCGCGCCGCGGGCGTCGCGGAGGACGGGGAGTAGGCGCGAGTTCGCGGTTGACGCTCGCGCGACCGCACGTTCAGCCCTGGTCGTCGTTTTTCGCATACGTGGGCTGAACGTCCCGGCCGGCGGGACGTTCAGCCGTAGTGTGCGTTTTTCGAACACCAGGGCTGAACGTGCGGTTTGGGGCCGCCCCTGCCCCCTGAACGGTGCGGGGGGTCAGCCGTCCTCGGCGCGGGGGACCTGGCGGCGCACCTGGTCGAGGGCGCGGCGCAAGAGGCGGGAGACGTGCATCTGGGAGATGCCGACGCGCTTGGCGATCTCCGACTGCGTCAGGTCCTCGACGAAGCGCAGGTGCAGGATCATCCGCTCGCGCTCGCTCAGCGAGGCGATCGTGCGTGAGATCGCCTCGCCGAACTCGACGGTCGAGTAGCCGGGGTCGATCTCGCCGATCGTGTCGCCGAGGCGCGCCCCCTCCTCGTCGTCGGCGCTCACGCTGGCCTCGAGCGAGTACGTGTGGCGGGCGCTCGCGGCCTCCATCGCCTCGAGCACCTCCTCGACCGAGAGCCCGACGCGCTCGGCGACCTGCGCGGCCGACGGCTGGTAGCCGAGCTCGGTGGGCAGCTCGTCGATCGCGCGCTCGATCAGCGCGATGCGCTCCTGCAGGCCGCGCGGCATGTGGACCTGGCGGCTGCGGTCGCGGAAGTGGCGCTTGAGCTCGCCGAGGATGGTGGGCGCCGCGTAGCTCGCGAAGCTGTGGCCGAGCGTGGGGTCGAAGCCGTCGATCGCCTTGACGAGGCCCAGGCTCGCCACCTGGTGGAGGTCCTCGGTCGGCTCGCTGCCACCCGCGTAGCGGTTGGCGAGGCTGCGAGCGAGCGGCATGAAGCGAGCGACGAGCTCCTCGCGCACCGCTGGGTCCCGCGTGCGGTGGTAGCGCCGGAGAAGCTCCTCCTCGTCAGCGAGCCGCTCGCTACGCCGAGGGGCGGAACCATCGACCATCACCCTCTGAGTATCACGACTTGGCCCCGCCGCGTTGTGTAGACGCGCCGGGCGGTGCGGATCAACCGCCGAGGACGCCAGGCGCCGGCGGCCCCGGGCGGGCCTCGAGCCGCGCGTCGACCTCCTCCTCGGGGAGGATCCACGCCATCTTCTCGGCGCGCCGCTGCTGCCAGACCGTGAACACCATGGCCGCGGCGGTGGCGATGAACAGCATCGTCGCGATCACGTAGACCTCGACGGGGATGCCGCGCTGCGCCGCGCCGTAGATCCAGAGCGGGAACGTGACCGTGTCGCCCGCGTTGAACTGCGAGATCACGAAGTCGTCGATCGAGAGGGCGAAGGAGAGCAGGGCGGCCCCGACGATGCCCGGCATGAGCAGCGGCAGGGTCACCAGCCTGAACGTCTCGAACGCGTTAGCCCCGAGGTCGCGCGCCGCCTCCTCCAGCCGGCGGTCGAAGCCGATCAGCCGCGAGCGCACGACGACCACCACGAAGCTGATCGAGAACATCACGTGGGCGATGAAGAGCGTCGTGAAGCCCAGCTTGATGCCGTAGATCAGGAACATCGAGAGCAGCGCTGCGCCGATCACGACCTCGGGCGTCGCCATCGGGATCACGATCAGGAAGTTCGCCGTCTTGCGCCCGAAGAACTCGTAGCGCACGAGCCCCATCGCAAGCAGCGTGCCGAGCAGCGTCGCCACGACCGTCGAGAGCGCCGCGAGCTGGAGGCTGGTGATGAACGCGTCGGTCAGGTCGGGGATACCGAAGGCGTTCTTCCAGTGGTCGAGCGTGAAGCCCTCCCACGTGTAGTTGAACTTCCCCGACGGGTCGTTGAACGAGAAGACCGCGATCAGAAACAGCGGCAGCAGCAGGTACAGGACCGCGATCACGCCGTAGATGACGATCGCGTTGCGGCGAAGCCACTTCCAGGCGCGGCCGATCATGCGCGCTGCTCCCCCTCGTCGCCCATGAGCGCCTCAGCGCCCGCGAAGCGGATGTACACCACGACGACAGCGAGGATCGCCGCCATCAGGATGAACGACAGCGCCGCCGCCGTCGGGTAGTCGAGCTCCATCAAGTACAGCGACTGGATGCGGTTCCCGATCATCGACTGGTTGATCGAGCCGAGGAAGAAGGCGTTGACGTAGTCGCCGGCGGCGGGGATGAAGGTGAGCAGCGTGCCCGCGACGACGCCCGGCATCGACAGGGGCAGGGTGACCTTCCAGAACGCCACCCGCGCCGACGCGTACAGGTCCTTCGCCGCCTCGATCAGGCGGACGTCGATGCGCTCCAGGCTGGAGTAGATGGGGAGCACCATGAAGGGCAGGAAGTTGTAGACGAGGCCCGCGATCACGGCGGTGGGCGTCGCCAGCAGGCGCCCCTCGTCGCCGAGCAGCCCGACCGCCTTCAGGACGTCCACGATCACGCTGTCGTCGCTCAGGATCGTCGTCCACGCGATCGTGCGGATCAGGTACGTCGTGAAGAACGGCGCCACCACCGCGAGCAGCAGGGCGTTCTTCCAGCGCCCGCCGCGGAACGCGATCGCGTAGGCGAGCGGGTAGGCGATCAGGAGCGCGATCACCGTCGCCACCCCCGCGTACACGAACGAGCGCACGAACTGCTCGTCGAAGCGGTCGAACGAGTCGGTGAAGTTCGCGAACTCCCAGGTGAACTCGAAGCCGGTGGCGAGCGTGCCCGACTCGAGCGCGAGCCGCCCCATGAAGTAGAGGGGGACGACGAAGAAGAGGATGAGCCAGACGAGGCCCGGCCCCATCAGGAAGTAGGGCACAAGACGGCGACGGACCGTGCTCACCGGCTCCCCTCCGTGCGGTCCGTCGCCGTCTTCATCCCTGCGTGCCTCCCTGAGTGCGCGTCGATCAGCCGCCGATCACGCGCCAGTGATCACGTCCTGCCAGGCCTGCTCGACCTTGCGCACGACCTCGGGGCCTCCCGGCGGCTCGTCCTGGGTCGAGCAGTTGGCGGTGTACTCCTCGGTCGGGAACACGAGCTCGCTCTTCGCGGCGTCCGAGCCCATGCGCTCGAGCACCTCCTTCGTGCCCTTGACCGGGGTGAAGTAGTAGTTGTAGTCCGCGATCTGGGCCTGGTTCTCCGGGTCGTAGACGTAGTTCATCCAGGCGTAGGCCGCGGTCGGGTTCGGCGCGCCCACCGGGATGACCATGTTGTCCGACCACAGCGTGCAGCCCTCGTCGGGCATCACGAACTGGATGTCCGGGTTGTCCGCCTGGAGCTGGACCGCGTCGCCGGACCAGCCGATCACCGCGACGGCGTCGCCGTTGGCCAGGTCACGGGTGTAGTCGTTGCCCGTGAACTTGCGGATCTGCCCGGACTCGGCCGCCTCGCGGATCTTCTCGATGGTGTTCATCCAGTCTTCCTCGGTGGCGTCCTCCGGGCGGACGCCGTCGGCCATCATCACGAGCGGCACGGTGTCGCGCATCTCGTTGAGCATCTCGACCCGGCCCTTGTACTTCGGGTCGAAGAGGTCGTTGATCGAGGTGACGTCGGGCGCCTTGGCCTTGTTGACGACGAGGCCCGTCATGCCGCTCTGCCACGGCAGCGAGAACTTGCGCTCCGGGTCGAACGCGGGGCTCGCAAGCTGCGGCACCAGGTTCGCCTTCGCCGGCGCGATCGCTTCCTCGTCGAAGTCCTGGAGGTAGCCCAGCTCGCGCATCCGGTTCGCCATCCAGTCGGTGACGATCATGATGTCGCGGCCGCCCGACTCACCCCGCTGGAGCTGCGGCTGGACCTTGGCGAGGAAGTCGTTGTTGTCGTTGACCTCCTCGACGTACTGCACCTTGATCCCGGTCTCCCGCTCGAACTCGGGGACGGTCTTGCGGTCGATGTAGAAGGGCCAGTTCGCGATCTTGACCGTCCCCGAGGGCTCGCCCTCGGCCTTGGCGACCGGGACCTCGCCTTCGTCCTTGCCTCCCTCGATTCCGCCTTCGCTGCCGCACGCGGCCACGACGAGCGCGGCGATCAGCATCGCCACGCCGAACAGCAGCTTCTTGAAGCCCTTCATGGGGCCCGCCTCTCTCTCGGTCACTGGGTGGTTGCCTCCTGGGCGATTTGAGTTTCGGGTTCGCGCTGGGCGGCGGCCGCGGGCGCGGTGCCGGACTCGCGCACGAGGTGGATGTGCTCGGGCGCCCAGCTCAGGCGCACGTCCGCGCCGCCGCCGGGCAGCCGGTTGCGCTCGCGCTCGTCGGAGTTCGGGACCAGCACCGTCATCGGCACGTCACCGGCCAGACGCACCACGATCTGCGTCGAGGTGCCGAGGTACACGGACGACTCGACCACGCCGTCGACCCGCGGCCAGCCGTCCGGCGGGGTCCCGTCGCGCGCGTCGATGCGCAGCTTCTCGGGCCGGACGACCGCGTGGCAGCGGTCGCCGGTCTGCAGGCCGTTGTTCTCGGCCTCGATCTCGATGCCCGCGTCGAGCCGCACCCGCGCGCGGGTGCCGTTCACGTGCTCGACGACCGCCGGCATCAGGTTGGAGACGCCGATGAACCCGGCCACGAACGTGGTCGCGGGCTTCTCGTACACGGCCACCGGGGCGTCGCACTGCTCGATGCGCCCCTCGTTCATGACCGCGATGCGGTCGGACATCGTGAGCGCCTCCTCCTGGTCGTGCGTCACGTAGATGAACGTGATGCCGACCTCGCGCTGGATGCGCTTGAGCTCGATCTGCAGGCCCTTGCGAAGCTTGAGGTCGAGGGCGCCGAGCGGCTCGTCCAAGAGCAGCACCTTGGGGAGGTTGACGAGCGCCCGCGCGAGCGCGACGCGCTGCTGCATGCCGCCCGAGAGCTGGGACGGCTTGCGGTTGATGTGCTGGGCGAGGCCGACGCGCTCCAGCTCCTCGCGGACGCGGCGGTCGATCTCGTCCTTGGGCACGCCCTTGCGCTTGAGCCCGAAGGCGACGTTCTCGCCGACGCTGAGGTGGGGGAAGAGCGCGTAGCTCTGGAAGACCGTATTGGTCGGGCGCTTGTGCGCGGGGAGGTCCTCGACGCTCTGCCCGTCGATGAAGATCTGCCCGGTGGTCGGCTCCTCGAAGCCGGCGATCATCCGCAGGGTCGTCGTCTTGCCGCAGCCCGAGGGGCCGAGCATCGTGAAGAACTCGCCCTGCGCGATGTCCAGGTCCATCTCCTGGACGGCGACGAAGTCGCCGAATGCCTTGCTCACCCCCCGCAGCGAGACGCTGGGTGTGCTGCCGGCGCCGTTCGCGGCCCTCGGATCAGCCGCCGTTCCGTCCAAACCGCCTCCTCCGTTCTCTCTTCTCCCGCTCGCCGGTGGGCCCGCTTGCTACGGCTCGTCTAGCGTTCGCGCGCCTCACTTTCCGCTCAGGCTAGGGGCAGGTCCACGTACACGCAAGGGGCGAAACTCCCAAAACGTCCAAACCAGCTTGTACAGAACGTATAAAGCGGCGCCGCGACGTTGAACCGTACATCGCTTGTATGCGATTTCGTCTCGGGCTACGGTTGTACGGAACGTCGGATTCCAACTCGACACGGAGGCGGAGTAAATGGCCACCAGCACTGCATCCACCGAAACGCGGAGCGCGCAGCTTCAGGAGCTCGCACGAAAGCACCTGTGGATGCACTTCACGCGCATGGGCGGGTACGACGACGAGCATCCCATCCCGATCATCGAGCGCGGCGAGGGGCCGTACGTCTGGGACGTCGAAGGCAACCGCTACCTGGATGGCCTCTCCGGGCTCTTCTGCTCGAACATCGGCCACGGGCGCACCGAGATCGGCGAGGCGATGGCCCGCCAGGTAGCCGAGCTCGACTTCACCACCAACTGGAGCTACGCGCACCCGCGCGCGATCGAGCTCGCGGCGCGGATCGCCGAGCTCGCGCCCGGTGACCTCAACCACGTCTTCTTCACCTCCGGCGGCAGCGAGGCGGTCGAGTCCGCGCTGAAGCTGGCCCGCCAGTACTTCCGCCTCCAGGGCAAGGGCCAGAAGCACAAGGTCATCGCCCGCGAGATCGCCTACCACGGCACCAGCATGGGCGCCCTCTCGGCCACCGGCCTCACGCCGCTGCGCGCGCCGTTCGAGCCGTTCGCGCCCGGCGGCTGCCACGTGCCGAACACGAACGAGTACCGCTGGCCGGAGGACCGCGACCCGCTCTGGGCCGCCGACAAGATCGCCGAGCGCATCGAGTTCGAGGGCCCGGAGACCGTCGCCGCGGTGATCCTCGAGCCGGTCCAGAACGCCGGCGGCTGCTTCACGCCGCAGGAGGGCTACTTCCAGCGCGTGCGGGAGATCTGCGACGAGTACGACGTGCTGCTGATCTCCGACGAGGTCATCTGCGCCTGGGGCCGCATCGGCTACTACTTCGGCTGCGAGCGGTATGGCTACCAGCCCGACCTGATCACGACGGCGAAGGGCATCACCTCGGCCTACGCGCCGATGGGCGCCCTGATCGCCTCGGACAAGGTCTTCGAGCCGTTCAGCGAGGGCACGAACTCGTTCGTCCACGGGTTCACGTTCGCGGGGCACCCGGTCGCCGCCGCGGCCGCGCTCGCCAACCTCGACATCTTCGAGCGCGAGGACATCTGCGGCCACGTGCGCGAGCGCGAGGCCGAGTTCCGGCAGATGCTCGAGGGGCTGCGCGACATCCCGATCGTGGGCGACGTCCGCGGCGCCGGGTTCTTCCACGCCATCGAGCTCGTCAAGGACCAGGAGACGAAGGAGACCTTCAACGACGAGGAGTCGGAGTGGCTCCTGCGCGGCTTCCTCTCCGGGGAGCTCTACCGCCGCGGCCTGATCTGCCGCGCGGACGACCGCGGCGACCCCGTCGTCCAGCTCTCGCCGCCCTTGATCTGCGACACCGAGCAGTTCGAGGAGATCGAGGGGGTCCTGCGGCCCGTTCTCGAGGAGGCCTGGCAGAAGGTGCAGGCGCGGGGCTGATCGCCCCGCGCTGGGTTCGGACCCGCCGGGGCGATGCTCACCGTCTCGTCGCTCGTATCCGACTGCGGCCTTGAGCTGGCCGCCGGCGCTGAGAACGGCGACCGTCGCCTCCGGTGGGTCCATTCCACCGAGCACCCCGACCCCACGCCCTGGCTGCTCGGTGGCGAGCTCGTCCTGACCACGGGGTACCGGCTGGAGACCGACGACGCCCTGCGGCGGTTCGTCGCGCTGCTGGACGAGGCCGGCGTCGCGGGCCTCGGCTTCGGCACGGGCTTCGACCACAAGCGGCTGCCGAAGGCGCTGCTCGAGGCGGCCCAAGAGCGGGCCATGCCGCTCTTCGAGGTCCCCTACGAGATGCCGTTCATCGCGATCACCGAGCGCGCGGCGCGGACCCTGGTCAACGAGCATTACGACCTGCTCGAGCGCAGCACGCAGGTGCACGAGCGGCTCGAGCGCCTCGTGATCGAGGACGCCGGCCTGCGCGGGATCACGACTTCCATCGCGGGCTCGATCGGCGGGGCGGCGATCGTCTTCGACGGCACGGGCGAGGAGGTCGCGCGGCACCCGCAGCGCGGCGTGGTCACGCCCGCCACGGCCAAGGCGCTCGGCGCCGAGCTCGCCGAGCGCAACGCTCAGGGGCGTCCCCCGGCGGCGTTCGAGCCGGACCAGTCGACGCTGCGCGACCGCGCGCTCGCGGTGCCGGTGCCCGGTCGCCGCGGCGCGCCCGCCGCGGGCTGGCTCGTGGTCGTGAGCGAGCGCTCGCCGCTCGGCGACTTCGAGCGCCTGATCGCGCGCCAGGCCTCGATCGTGGTCGGGCTCGAGCTCATGCGCGAGCGCGTCGTGCGGGAGACCGAGCGCCGCCTGGCCGGCGACCTGCTCGCCGACGCGCTGAGCGGGCGCTTCACCCCGCAGGAGCTCGGCGGGCGCCTGCGCCCCTTCGGGATCCACGAGGAGGGCGCCGTGCTGGTCTTCGAGCTCGAGGACCCGACGGGGGCGGAGCCCGTCCTCGAGGGCGCGCTCGACGAGCAGGGCGTGGCCGCGCTCGTCGCGACCACGGCTGCGGCCGGCAGCCCGCTTTTGTGCGCGATCGTGCCGGGCGACCGCGACCCGATCGAGATCGCGCGCCACGCCCGCAGCGCGCTGTTGCCCACGGCGCCCGAGGTGCGTGCCGCGGCCAGCCGGCCGGTCAGCGTGGGATCGCTGCGCCGCGGCTTCCACGAGGCGCGCTGCGCGCTCGAGGCCACGTCGTTCAACGAGAACGGCGACGCGCCGGACGTCGCCTCGCACCGCGACCTCGGCGCGTTCACGCTGCTGCTCGCCCTCCAGGACGACGAGGCCCTGCGGCTGTATGCGGACGGCCTGCTCGAGCCGATCGAGCGCGGCGAGGGCGAGTACGGGGGAGAGCTTCTGCGCTCGCTCGAGGCCTTCATCGAGAACAACGGCAACTGGGAGCGCGCGGCGCGGCAGCTGTACTGCCACCGGCACACGCTCCGGTACCGGATCCGCAAGATCGAGGAGCTCACCGGTCGCGACCTCGGGCGCGCCACGGATCGGATCGAGCTTTGGCTGGCACTTCAGGCGCGCGAACTCGTCAAGTGAGGCTCAGGGAGCGAGGTGACCGTTGAAAGTTGGAGTCCCTACCGAGATCAAGGCCGATGAGTACAGGGTCGCGCTGACCCCCGTCGGCGTCCGCGAGCTGGTCGAGCACGGCCACGAGGTGTACGTCCAGTCCGGCGCGGGCGAGGGCAGCGCGATCAGCGACGCCGACTACGAGGCGCAGGGGGCGCGCATAGTGCCCACCGCCGAGGACGTCTTCGGCGAGGCCGAGATGATCCTCAAGGTCAAGGAGCCGCAGATGCCGGAGGTCGCGATGCTGCGCCCCGAGCACGTGCTCTTCACCTACCTGCACCTGGCGCCCGCCCCCGAGCTCACGAGGGCGCTCTGCGAGAGTGGCGCGACCTGCATCGCGTACGAGACGGTCGAGGACCGCCACGGGCGGCTGCCGCTGCTCGCGCCGATGTCGGAGATCGCGGGCCGGATCGCCACCCAGGCGGGCGCGTTCATGCTGGAGAAGCCGCTCGGCGGCCGCGGCATCCTGCTCGGCGGGGTCCCCGGCGTCGCGCCGGCGAACGTGATGATCATCGGCGGCGGCGCCGTGGGCATGAACGCCGCCTTCATCGCGATCGGCATGGAGGCGGACGTCTTCGTCTACGACAAGAACATCGACCGCCTGCGCGAGCTGGACATCGCGTTCTCGGGCCGGGCCTCCACCATCTACAGCTCGACCCTGTCGATCGAGGAGCGGCTGCCGACCGTCGATCTGGTGATCGGCGCGGTGCTCGTACCCGGCGCGGCCGCGCCCAAGGTCATCACCCGCGAGCAGCTCAAGCTGCTCAAGCCGAGCGCGGTGCTCGTGGACGTCGCGATCGACCAGGGCGGCTGCTTCGAGACGTCGCGGCCGACGACGCACTCGGACCCGACCTACGAGGTCGACGGGATCATCCACTACTGCGTGACCAACATGCCGGGCGCGGTGCCGATCACCTCGACGTACGCGCTCACGAACGCGACCCTGCCGTACGCGCTGGCGCTCGCCGACCTCGGCGTCGCCGAGGCCGTGCGGCGCGACCCCGGGCTGCGGCCCGGCATCAACGTCGCGAGCGGCTCGGTCACGCACCCCGCCGTCGCGCGGGACACGGGCTTCGACTACGTGTCGCCCGAGGAGGCGCTCGGCTTCGAGAACCCGGCCGCGGCGGCCGACGGCAACGCTGCGGCCGCGCAGGCGGCCGCGGGCCAGGCCTGAGGGAGCCCACGCCCCATCCCGACCAAGACCAAAACCCCAAACACGAGGAGAGCGAACAAGATGACCACCACCGCCGGTCCAGTGACCAAGCTGCAGAACTTCATCAACGGCGAGTTCGTCGAACCCTCGAGCGGCGCGACCGAGGACGTCATCAACCCGGCGACGGGCGAGGTGATCGCGCAGGCGCCGCTCTCGACCGAGGAGGACGTAGACCGCGCGGTAGCCGCCGCGAAGAAGGCGTTCGAGACGTGGCAGAAGACGACGCCGCGCGAGCGCTCGGAGATGCTGCTGAAGCTCGCCGACGCGATCGAGGAGCACGGCGACGAGTTCGCCGACCTCGAGTCGGCCGACGCGGGCAAGCCGCGCCAGTCGTTTATCGAAGACGAGCTCGGGATGTGCGCCGACAACCTGCGCTTCTTCGCCGGCGCGGCGCGCAACCTCGAGGGCAAGGCCGCGGCCGAGTACGTCGAGAACCACACGTCGTACATCCGCCGCGAGCCGGTCGGCGTGTGCGCCCAGATCACGCCGTGGAACTACCCGCTCATGATGGCGATCTGGAAGATCGGCCCGGCGTTCGCGGCCGGCTGCACGACCGTGCTCAAGCCCGCCGAGAACACGCCGCTGTCGACCTTCAAGCTCGCCGAGATCGCGGCGGAGATCTTCCCGCCCGGCGTGTTCAACGTGATCGGCGGCCACGGCGACAAGGCCGGCGCGGCGCTCGTCCGCCACAAGGACATCGACTTCGTCTCGCTCACCGGCTCGCCGGAGACGGGCAAGTGGATCGCGCGCGAGGCGGCCGACACGCTCAAGCGCGTGCACCTCGAGCTCGGCGGCAAGGCGCCGGTGATCGTCTTCGACGACGTCGACCTCGACGAGACGCTTGAGTTCATCGCCGCGACGGCGCTCTTCAACGCCGGCCAGGACTGCACGGCGGCGTGCCGCATCCTCGCCTCGTCGAAGGTCTACGACGACGTGGTGTCGGGGCTGGCCGAGGAGGCCAAGAGCTACAGGATGGGCGACCTCAACGATCCCCAGACGAACCTCGGCCCGGTGATCTCCGAGCGCCAGCGCGAGCGGGTGGCCGGGTTCATCGAGCGCAAGCCCGACCACGCCGAGGTCGTCACCGGCGGCAAGGCGCCCGACCTGCCCGGGTTCTACTACGAGCCCACGGTGGTCGCCAACCTCGAGCAGAACGACGAGATGGTCCAGAACGAGATCTTCGGTCCGGTCATGACCGTCCAGCGCTTCGACGACGAGGAGAAGGCGATCGAGTGGGCGAACGGCACCCGCTACGGCCTGGCGGCCTCGGTGTGGACCCGCGACATCGGCCGCGCGCTGCGCGTCACCAACGCGCTGCGGTTCGGCGCCGTGTGGGTCAACAACCACATCACGATGGCCTCGGAGATGCCGCACGGCGGCTACAAGCAGTCCGGCTACGGCAAGGACATGTCGATGTACTCGGTCGAGGACTACACCGAGGTCAAGCACGTGATGATCAACATCGAGTAGGGCGCGCAGCGAAGCGTCGGACGCGGGGCCGCGGCGCCCCGTCGTCCCGAGGGGCCGGGCCACGCAGTCCGGCCCCTTTTTCGTGCGCGCGGCAGCCGGGCCCGGCGAATCGACACTCTGGCGGATGGCGGCCGTCGAAAATGGCCGCTTCGGCCATTGACGGCGTCCCGAGCGCAGTACATGTTCTCCGTTGCGCGCGCAAGGGTCTGCCCGGCGCGCGGCGGAAGGTTCACGCAGGAGGAGGGAATCCCCATGGCCGACACCGAGGAATGGCAGGATCCGGCGATTGCCGACGAGGAAGAGGGGGAGGTCGGGCCGGACGGCATCCGGCGCCGTGACTTCCTCGACGGGGCGGCGATCAGCGCCGCCGGGCTCGCGATCGCGGCCACCTCGTCGGAGATAACCGGCGCCGAGGCGGCGCTCAGGGCGAAGGCGGGCAAGAAGAAGAAGCCGAAGGGCGTGCGCCCGCCGAAGCCGCTCCCCAAGAAGTACTACCCGCCCAAGTTCCAGAGCAAGCGGTCTGGCATCCCCGACAAGGTCGTCAAGCGCACGATGCGGATCGACGGGAGGCCGATCACGGACCCCGACGACATCCACTCGATCGAGGGCGGCCCCGGGATCAGGCGGCGCCCGCGGAGCGTCAAGAGCACGGGCGAGACCTTCGACTGCGTGATCGTGGGCGCGGGCGCCTCGGGCCTCGCCTCGGCGAAGTTCTACCTGGACCGCTTCGGCCCGCAGTCGCGCATCCTCGTGATCGACGCGCTGCCCGACTTCGGCGGTCACAGCAAGCGGAACGAGATCCACATCCCCGATGCCGTCGACGGCACGACGCGCGTGTTCCTGCGCAACGGCGGCACCGTGAACCTGGACTCGATCGGCACCTGGAACGAGGCGACCGGGAACCTCATGGACATCCCGGGCGAGTACGGGCAGCCGGCCCTGGACCTGCTCGAGTGGCTCGACGTCGACGTCGAGGACTCGAGCAAGTGGGGCAACGGCGGCGCCACCGGGGTCCCGGGCTCGTTCGGGCTGCGGCAGATGCTGCTCTTCCCCGCCGAGGACTGGGAGGGCACGGACTACTGCATCCCGGCGCGCAACCAGGGCGGCTTCAGCGAGCCGAACACCGAGGCCGGCTGGGCGGCGTTCCTGGCGCGCACCCCGTACTCGAACGCATCGCGCCAGTCGATCATCAACTGCCAGGTCAGAAACGAGGACTGGCTCGCGAACGGGCCCGCGGGCGTGAGCGACCCGAGCAACGTCGAGGCTCGCATCGACTACCTGACGCGGATCACCTACAAGCGCTACCTCACGCACCACGTGGGCGTGACCGAGGAGGCGTTCTACGGGGAGTACTGGCGCGGCAGCGGCGGCCTGCTCGGTACCGGCGGGCAGGCGGTGAGCGCGGCCGACTGCTGGATGCTCGGCCGCCCGGGCTTCCCGGCGGCGCTCAACCTGCCAGCGGACACCGAGGACCTCGTGTTCTCGGGGATCGGGCGCACGCCGCAGATGGACGCGAAGTCCTCGGCGAGCACGATCCCGACGCGGGCCTGGCCCGACGGGAACACGTCGCTGCTCCGCCTGCTGGTCTCCAGGCTGATCCCGCAGGCGTTCCCGGACGTCGACGGCGAGCGCCCGAACCAGCTCACGATCGTCAAGGCGAAGTGCGACTACTCGCAGCTCGACCGGCCCGGCCGCCGGGTGCGGATCCGGCTGAACAGCCACGTCTACCGGGTGGTGCCGGCGAACAAGCGGCGCGAGCACGCGATCGTCGAGTACCTGCAGCGCAACGGGCGGGCGCGCAAGGTCCAGGCCAAGCACGTGATCATGGCCTGCTGGAACCGCGTGACCGCGCACGTGGTCGAGGGCCTGCCGGAGGAGCAGCGCAAGAACCTCTGCTACGCCCGCAAGGTCCCGATCATCTACGGGCGGGCCGGCCTGCGGAACTGGAAGGCCTGGGCGGACGCGAAGATCTCGCGCGTCGACATCCGCGGCAAGACCCCGCTGTTCTCGAACGTGGTGCTCAACGCGGGCGGCGGCTTCGGGCCTCCCGGCGACCCGGTGTACGGGCCCCATCCCGCCGACGACCCGGAGCGCCCGGCGACGATCTCGTTCACCGCATACCCGAACGACCCGTACGCGTTCCCGCAGACCTACGCGTACGAGACGGGGCGGCGGATCCTGCTCGAGAAGTCCTTCAAGGACCTCGAGGACGAGGTGGTCAGCATCCTCGACCGCAGCCTCAACGCGCACGGGGGCGACTTCGACCCGCAGCGCGACGTGCACTCCTGGTACATCAACCGCTGGACCTACGGCTACGCCCACGAGCTGTCCGCGCTGTTCGATCCCTCGTTGCGCGGCCCATGGGAGGAGCAGCCCCACCGCAAGGGCTGCAAGCCGTTCCGCAACGTCGCGATCGGCAACGCCGACTCGCAGGCGATGGCCTACACCCACGCGGCGATCCAGGAGGGCTACCGCGCGGTCCAGGACCTGCCGCCCAGCTAGGCGGGGGGCTCGGGGGGCTCGAGCACCCAGGGCTCGCGCGGGAGGCGAGCCGGGTCGAACCGGGCGAGGAGCTCACGGGGGGAGGGCTCCTCGCCCGGTTCCGCGAGCCCCAGCGAACGCGCGAGCCAGGCCGTGACCTGGCGCGGCGACATCCCCAGCGCGGTCAGGTCGCGCAGCGTGACCGCGCCGTGGCGCTTGGCGAGCCGCTGGCCGTCGGGGCCGAGCACGAGCGGGACGTGCGCCCAGGACGGGCGCGGGTAGCCGAGCAGGTCGCAGAGCAGCGCCTGCCGCGGGGTCGAGGAGAGCAGGTCGTCGCCGCGCACGATCTCGCCGATGCCCTGCTCGGCGTCGTCGACGACGACCGCGAGGTTGTAGGCGAAGGCCCCGTCGCGGCGCACGAGGACGATGTCGTCGACTGCGCGGGTGACCTCGCCGTGGAGCCGGTCGACGGCGGTGACCACGGCGCCCTCGGCGCGCAGGCGCAGCGCGTGCGGCTCGCCGGCTGCCGTGCGCCTGCGCGCCTCGGCGGGCGCAAGGCGCGCGCACGTGCCCGGGTAGACGAGCTCCGCGTCCTCGCCGTGCTGGGCGGAGGCCGCTTCGCGGATCTCGCGCCGCGAGCAGAAGCACGGATAGACGAGCCCCTCGCGCTGGAGTCGCTCAAGCGCCTCGGCGTAGAGGCGCTTGCGCTCGGACTGGCGCACGGGCTCCCCGTCCCAGTCGAGCCCGATCGCGCGCAGGTCGTCGAGCTGCTCGGCCACGTAGCGCTCGCGCACGCGGCCCGAGTCAAGGTCCTCGATGCGCACGAGGAAGCGCGCGCCCTGCGAGCGCGCGAACAGCCAGGCAAGCAGCGCGGTGCGCAGGTTCCCGAGGTGGAGCTCGCCGGTGGGCGAGGGGGCGAAGCGGCCGTCGGCGTTCACAGCGCGCGGACGAGGGCGGTGACGGCGGCGCCGACGACGACGGCGCCGAGCAGGGCGGTGCGGCGCACGCAGAGCAGCGCGCCCGCGGCAGCCACGCCGGCGGCGCGGGCGTCGACCACGATCTCGCCGTCGGAGCTCGTGAACGTCTGCACGACGACGAGCCCGGCGAGCAGCGCGGGCGCCATCAGCGCGATCGTGCGCATGACGGGGCCGGGGAGCGGGCGGCCCCCGATCAGGACCGGTCCGGATGCCTTGATGGCCGCGGTGATCACGATCAGCGCGAGGATGGTGACCCAGGCGTCGCTCACGCGTCGCCTCCCTCGCCCGCCCCGGGATCCTGGCGGGCGCCCCACCGGGTGAGGCCGAGGAGGGCGGCCAGGCAGGCCGCGATGATCGGCACGCCGGGCGGCGCGACCGGCGTCAGGGCGAGGGCGATCGCCACCGCCCCGGCCACCGCCGCGAGCGCGACCGGCCCGCGCCGCACCTCTGTGGAGAGCAGCGCGAGGAAGAAGGCGGGGAAGGCGGCGTCGAGGCCGAGGGCGTCCGGGTCGCCGATCAGGTCGCCGGCGAACACACCCGCCGCCGTGCCCAGCACCCAGGCGACGTAGCTGGGCAGCGTGGCGGCCATCATGAACTTCGGGTCGAAGCGCCCGCCGCCGCGGTTGGCGAGCGCCCAGGCGGCGTCGATCATCGTCTGGCCGACGAGCGCCCGGCGCAGGGGGCTGCCCTCGAGCGAGGGGGCGAGCGCGATGCCCATCGGGCCGAAGCGGGCGTTCATCAGCGTGCCGGCGGCGATCGCGGCCCACGCGCCGCCGCCCGCCGCGAGCACCGCGAGCGCGGCGAACTGCGCCGAGCCCGCGAAGACGAGCGCGGACATCACGATCGGCGCGACCGTGCCCATCACCGGCCGGGCGAGGACGCCGAAGGAGACCGCGATCAGGAGCGTCGCGACGGCGATCGGGATGCCCGCCTCGAACCCGGTCCGCAGGGAGTCCTGGTCCGCCTGGTCGCGGGCGATGCGCATGACGAAGGAAGCTAGCCAAAGCGAAGGGCGCGCCCCTGCGGAGCGCGCCCTTCGCGAAACGCCTTGCCGTGTGGGCTCCGGCCTAGAACTTGCCCTTGTGCCGCGCGCTGCGGCGCGGGACGTTGGCGAAGCCCTTCTTGATGTTGGTGCTCCAGCCGGGGCCGGACTCACCGTCGTCGGGCTGCGAGGTGTCGAACCGCAGGCCCGCGATCACCACGAACGCGTGGTCGTTGTCCGCGTAGACGGTGATCCACTTGCCCTTGCCCTTCTTGCCCCACTTGCGGAAGCTGCCCGAGGGGAGGGGGCTGTCGAGCAGCTTCGCGCCGTGCGGGCCGAGCACGTAGCTGACCGCGCCGGAGCAGTCGTAGCCGCGGTCGTTCCAGCGGCCGTGCCCGCCGCCGTAGACGTAGGGCTTGTCGTCGATCTTGTTGGCGGCGCGGATCGCGCGCTTCACGCGCGCCGGCGCGTTCGCCGGGGGGATGGCCTTGCCGTTCTTCTTGAGCTTGGCCTTGTTGCCCGGGACGGTCTTGCCGCCGCCGTTGCCGCTGCCACCGTTCGCGCTGATTCCTCCGCTAGCCGCGATGGCGTTCCCGCCGCTCATCGCCATGACGGCCGCGCCGGTGATCAGGGCGAGCGCAAACGCTCTGCGCGGCCGCCTGCGGTTGCTTTCGGAAATCACTAACCAGTCTCCTCGTTGTTGCGCCTACGGGGTTAGCTGACGGGCTGGCGCGCAAAGGAGTCGCGCCCCCGCTTCCCGGCGAAGCGAGTTAGCCCCAAACGAGACGGTTCCCCCGTCCCCCGCCCTGCGCGGGGGTTCGGCTACCGGTTTTCAGGACGCGCAGAGGCTAGCGAATTGCTAAGGAGATTGCAAAGGAGTGCTCACAAATCCCCGAAAACGGCTTAACTATGCGACGCGCGGCCGGCGGGGTTCCGCTCCGCCCATTCGACGATCCGCTTCGAACCCGAGATCACGTCGCCGTCGTCGGTGACGAGCACGGGCACGGCGCGCTGGCCGGAGATCCGCTCGACCTCGCAGCGCCCGTCGGTCATCACGTGGAGGAACCGCGGGCCGACGCCGAGGCCGCGGACCTTGACGACCTCCGGATCGTGCCCGGCCTCGCGCAGCGCGTTGTAGGCGTTCGCGCAGGGGTGGCCGCCCGGCCTGGGCGTTTGCATGGTCGTCCAGCAGACGTAGAGCTTCATGCGGGCGAATCTACCCGCGGGGCGCCCCCGAGCTATCGCTTGTCGGTCTGGTTGGACGCGACCGCGTCGGCGACCCGCACGGCCCCGGCGACCCGCGCCAGGCGGCCGGCGAGCTCGGG